>VGRQ01000722.1 GCA_016875315.1 Deltaproteobacteria bacterium
GCGCCTCCACGTCGAGGGCGTCCCCCGTCATCGGGCCGTTCTTGCGCGCCCGGCGCCCCGCAGTCTCGGGGTGGTCACAGTCGAAGCAGCACCACCGCGCGCCATCGCTGCCGGGGACGGTGCCGAAGCAACCGGAGCCGGCGCAGATCGGGCAGGGGCCGTGACTACGGGGCCAGTTTGCGGGATGTTGAGCGTTCCAAGCGGATACCGCCCGTGCAAAGTCGGTGTTACAGTTCACGCGTGCCTCCGGCCTCGGCGCCCTGTTCCTTGGGAGTGAAGGGGCGCCGGGGCTGTGTTGGTTGTGGGTTGGCTAGGGCTTGGGGGCGCTAGTCGCGCGGGCGGCCGACTCCGCCGCCGTGCTGGTGAACGTCCGCGCGGCGATCCACGCGTCGAGGTCGGCGAGGCGGTAGGCCACCCGCCCGGTGGGGCCCGAGAGGCGCACGTAGGCAGGGCCGCCGCCACGCAGGCGCCACGCGCGCAGCGTTTGCGGCTTCACGCCGAGGTGCTCGGCAGCGGCGGCAGCGCCGAGCAGGGCGGGCGGCGAGGCGAGGCTAGAGGTCGCCACGGGGCACCTCGACGGCGGGGGGCCACAGGCCGCGCTGCGCGAGGGCGAGGGCGAGCAGCTCGCGGGCGGCGGCGCTTACCGTGGTGCCGCTGGCGACGGCCGCACGCTCGACGGCGGCGAGCATGGGCCGGGGGACGCGGGCGCGGAGGGTGGGCAAACGAATAGTGTTGCTTGACATTCGGTCTCCGGGGGATGGCCAGCGGCGGGTGCCGCTTCGGTGACACCAGCCTACGCCGGGTTCCTTGCCTTGACGCCTGCGGAGACGTTGATTCAGGGATCCGGCGGGATCCACGAGGATACCTAGAATATCCCTTCATTTTCTTTGACCGGGTCGTTCGTACTCGGCAACCATCATCATCAGACAGTTGATCAACGCCTCGCGAGCGAGCGCCCTACGGTCTTCCGCCTCACGATTCCACGCACCCGCCTGGCGAGCGCCTGCGGCGCGCTTGTCGCAGTCCTCGATCTCGTTGAGCCAAAACCGAAGGTTCGCCAAGTCGGGCGCGAAGGCGAGCAACAGGTTCCTCGCCCAGGCACGCGCGGACTCTGCACTCCCGCGATCAGACTGGAAGGCCAGCTCAATCGCCTTGATCTCTGCTGGGCTCAGCTTCAACCCCCACGTCTCCACCCGTGACTGAGAACCACGCATGCCCTCCGTGGTAGCACCGGCTGGCCACCACGGCACGCCGTCGGAGATGCTGTATGCTCGCTCCCCGCAACCGGAGTCCACCAGCATGTTCACCCTCAGCGCCCTCGTCCTCGCCTGCGCTCACGACTACGGCGCCATTCGCAGCTTCGCACCTGGTCCTGCGCCGGGGGAGTTCTATGCGCTCGTCGAGGCTGGCGTCGTCACGTACGATCAGTACGGTCGAGGCAGCGCCGCCCCCACCGACCTGTCGCTGATTCGTTGCGCCGAGGAGGAAACCTCAAAGGGCTGGTACACGTCGTGTCACCGCGTCCTGTCGGTTGAGGAAGCCCGCCTCGCGGCGCAAGCCACCGGGCAGGTTGGATTCGCCCACACCCGAGAGGCGAAGCCGGGCGACTAGCCCCCGCCCTTCCCCCGCCCCGCCATCGCGATCACCTTCCCCCGCGCCGCGTGCGTCGCGTCGAGCGCGTTCCGCAGGTCGTCGAGCCCGAGCGGCGCGTACACCCGCTCCGTGATTCGAATATCGCTGTGGCGCAGGAGCTTGCTGGCCACGTGGAGCCCGGCGGCCCGCGCCACCGCCAGCCCGAAGGTGCGCCGCAGGTCGTGAATCGTCACGCCGTCGAGGTCGGCCGCCTCGCGGATGCGCGCCCACGGGCCCTTGAGATCCTCGCGCGGCTCGGTCGGGTCGCGACCGGGGCAGAACCACGGGCCCACGCGCGGCACGGTGCGAAGGAAGGCGACGGTGTGCGGCGCGAGCGGGATCACCTGCGGCCGCCCCGCCTTCGGTGACGGGATCCGCCACGTGCCGCCGTCGAGGTCGAAGTCGCACCACCGGGCGCGGAGCGCCTCGCTCTTGCGGGCGCCGGTGTCCATGAGCAGGACGAAAGCGGCGCGCACGTGGGGATCGGGCAGCGCGTCGAAGGCGGCGAGCACGCGGGGCAGCTCGTCGGCGCTGAGCACCCGGTCGCGCGGCGGGCCCTCGCGGAAGGGGCGCACG
>VGRQ01000723.1 GCA_016875315.1 Deltaproteobacteria bacterium
TGCGTGCTCTTCAAGGACACCAGCAAGAACGGCACGCCGTCGCGCTCGCCGTGGGCCAGGGCGTTGGGCGACTCGTAGAGCGACCAGTCGGCATCGTTCTCGTCGACCAGGGCGCGCACCACGCCGCAACTCTCGCCCCGGGGAAGCTCGACTTCCAGGAGCCGGGTGTTGCGGGTGTCGGCGATCCAGCCCCGCCAGCCGGCCTCGCTCTCGCTGGCGATGACGATGTCGTGGGGCATGTGCAGCTGGCAGCGCCAGTAGGCGGCGGTGTCGAGGCCCGCGGGGACCGTGCAGGGATCGGCCGGGTCGAAGGGACAACCCGCGTCGCGACCGAGCTGGGAGAAGTCGAGGGCGGAGAGCAACCAGCGCCGTTCTCGCGACGCGAAGTCCACCGCCGCGAACTGCCCGATGAGGTCGGTGGCCTGGTCGTCGCTGCCGTCGGAGCTGTCGAGGATCGACCAGGTGAACACCACCTCGTCGGCGCCGTCGTGAGCGGCGCGGCGCTGCGCCTGGAAGGCGAGGCAGTAGGGATCGATCTCCTTGCCCAGGCAGCGCGGGTCGATGGCGTCGAGGGTGTAGCGGCTGTCGACCGCGCCATCGGTCCCGGTGGCGAGCCACTGGTTGCCCGAGAGGTCGCTCGCGAGCAGCCGACCGCCCAGCGGGGCGGGGGCCTGCACCGCGCTATCGGTGTTGGCGTCGCAGGCGAGGAGGAGGAAGGGCACGGGGTAGCGTAGCCGCGCGCCCCTCACCCCGGCTGACTCAGTAGGTCACCGTCAACGACGCACGCACCGAGCGCGGCTCCTGGCGGTAGTAGGCCTCGCCAAACAGCGCGCCCTCGTTGGCGTAGTAGGTGGTGATCTCCGACAGGTCGAGCACGTTGAACACGTCGACCGAGAGTTCGGCGCTCTTGTCGTCGTCGTACTGGAAACCGACCGCCGCCGACACGTCGAAGTAGTGCAGCGGGTTGGTGAAGCGGGTGCCGCGGCCCTCGGGGAACTGGAGGTAGTCCACGTAGTTCTCGACCAGCGCGCGCTTTTCCCACGCGAGCCCGCTGAGGAACTCGTACACCGCGCCGACTGTCGTTTCTACCTTGCCAAACGAGTGGGTGTAGCTGCCGTTGAGCTTGGCCTGGTGCAGCGAGTGGTAGGGGAGATACCCGTAGTAGCCGGCCTCCGCCGTGGCCGATCCGAGGCCGTAGTAGCCCTGGACGTACTCGCCGTAGCCATTGTCGAAGTACCAGGCGCGCGTGTCGGCGTCGGCGATGTCGTCGCCCCACACGCCCACCTCGTTGCCGTTGCTGCCGAAGTCGCCGCCCGACGCGGTCTCGAACTGGCCGGGCATGGTGCCCTTGGCCTCCGAGAGCGTGTAGCTGGCGAGCAACTGCCAGTGCTCGTCGAACTTGCGCTCGGCGGTGAGCTCCACCGCCCAGTAGTCGCGGCGCTTGTTCTCGGGGTTGGTGATCACCCAGTAGTAGTCGTCGTAGTTGATGTCTTCCGGGATGTCGACCGTCTGGCTGACGATCCCCTTGACGCCCACGGCGAAGAGCGGGAACAGCTCGCGCTTCACCCCGAGGACAATCTTGTCCATGTGGTAGGGACGAAGCTCGCCGTTGCAGATCTCCTCGAGGGCGCCCACGTCTTCCTGAGGCTGCGCGGCCAGGCTCTCGGGCGTGCAGAACACCAGGGGGTACGCGCCCTGAGTGTACACTGGCACCACCTCGCCGGCGGTGTCGTCGTAGGCCCAGAAGGTGTAGCCGGCGCTGGTCTTGGTGTCGCCCCACTCGGCGAAGGCGCTGCCGTTGACGTCGTAGTAGCGGCCGTAGTTCAGGGTGACCGCCGTCTTGCTGTCGCGGGTGGCGTCCCAGGCCACGCCGAGGCGCGGCGCCGGCATCCACTGCTCGAGGATGCGGGTGCCCTGCGCGGTGTAGAGCTCCTCGTGGTCGAGGCGCGCACCGGCGTTGACCGTGAGGAACTCCCAGGGCTGCCAGTCGTCCTGGAGGTAGGAGCTGAAGGTGACACTGCGGTGGGGCAGGGCCCCCACCTCGTCGAAAGTCTGTAGGTACTCGCACTGGCTGTAGTCGTCTTCCGCGGTGCAGGCGCGCTCGCTCGACGAGTAGTAGTAGGCGAGGAGCCCGTCGTACCCATCGCCGCTCGGCCCGGTGAAGTCGAGCTGTCGCGACTCGGAGAGTTCCCAGGCCTCGATGCCGCC
>VGRQ01000724.1 GCA_016875315.1 Deltaproteobacteria bacterium
GCGGAACTGCTCGTACGCCGCCACGCCGGCGGCGCCGGACGACTCCGCGCGCACCTCGTAGCCCTCGTACTCGAGCAGCTGCGACAGCGCGTCGCGAATCCCCTGTTCGTCGTCGATCACCAAGATGTGGCGGCTCATGTGTTGCTCCCCTGCACTCCGTCCTCGTTGCTCGACCTCATGGCACCGCCTTGTACAGCACCACCTTGCCGTTCGTCACGCGCGCCTCGGCCACGCCCTTGGGGAGCGGCATCGCGATCACCCCGGGGGCCAAGGTGTCCGTGCGCGCCCGCATGCTGATGCGGCTGACGATGCGTTCTACGAGCGCGCGCGGCAGGCGGAGATCGTTCACCGTCAGGTGCGTCACCTGCAGGCCGAGTATCCCGGGCGCCGTGACGGCCAAGCGGCCGCCGATGACCACGGGCTGCCGTCCGTCGAGCATGTTCGCCAGCGGGCCGAGTTGCTTGGGATCGCCAAGCTCCGTCACCGCCACGTTGGCGCGGACAAACATCGTGTCGCCATGCACCGCGGCCTCGGGATTCCCCGCCGCGGAGCCGAGGATCTTCATCGCGGGCTCGAGCTGCCACGCGGCGAACTCGGCCGGCGTGAGATTGAGATAGACGGGCCCCGACTTCTCGCCGAGCCGCGCGGCGCTGCGCGCGCCGGTCTCGCCCGCCTCCTTGGTGATCGGCGTCCACGCCACCGATTCGGCGGCGGGAGGCGCGACGACCATGGCACGCACCTTCGGATACCACCACGCGCGGGTGAAGTACCCGCCCACCGCCAGCGCGGCGACGAGCAGCAGGCAGCCGAGCCGGCCCAGGCAGCCAAACATCAGGCATCCTCCGTGAGATCCAGCACGCGCGCGTCCGCGCGCTCCTCGCGAGTCAGTTCATTGAGCGATCCGCTGCGGAAGCCGCGAAGGTCGAGTTCGACGCGCGTGAACCCGGCCGCGCGGACCGCCGTGCGTACCGCGTCGCGGCGCGCGGCCGCGCCCCACCGCTCCATCTGGTCGTGGTCGAGTTCCAAGCGGGCCGTGTCGCCGTGATAGCGCACCCGCACGTTTCCCGTGACGCCAATCGCGCGCAGGGCCCGCTCCGCATTCTCCACCTTGCGCAGGCGGAGCGGCGTGACCTCGGTGCCGTGCGGCAGCCGCGAGGACAGGCAGGGGGAGGCGGGCTGATTCCACGTCGGGATGCCGCGGAACCGCGAGAGCGCGCGGATGTCGTCCTTGGTGAGGCGGAGTTCCTGCAGCGGCGAGCGCACACCCGCCTCGCGCCCGGCCTGCGCGCCGGGACGAAAGTCCGCGGTGTCATCGTGGTTCGAGCCATCCACCACGACCGCGAAGCCGCGCTCGCGCGCGATCGGCACGAGTTTCGACCAGAGCTCGGTCTTGCAGTAGTAGCAGCGGTTGACGGGATTGGCCGCGTACCGCGGATCGTGCATCTCGTCGGTGTCGATTTCGAGCACCGGGACACCGAATTGATCCGCCACCTCGCGCGCGCGCGTCCATTGCTCCAGCGGGTACGACGCGCTGCGCCCGATCACCGCCAGCATCTTCCGTGGACCGACCGCGTCGCGCGCCACGCACGCCAGGTACGCGGAGTCCACGCCCCCCGAGTAGCCGATCAGCACCGAGCCATGCCGGCGGAACCACTCGACAAGCTCCACTTCCCTGCCGAGCAGACGGGCCTGGACGACGGCCGGGGCGGTGGGTTCGCGGTCGGGAAGAGACATGGACGAAAGGTACTAAAGGAGGAACGGGGAGGAGGTAGAGGCGAAGGGACGGGGGTCGAGTTGCGGAACGGGGGAACACGCTCCCCGTTCCGCCCCCCAACCCCCGTCCCTACGCCTCTACCCCGTCCCTCGTTCCACCTCGGCGTTACCGCCGATACCCCGGCCCTCTCACCACCTCTCCCGGCTTGGCTCCGGTGTGCTTCCCGTCGCGCAGCACCGCCACCCCGTTCACGAAGAGGTCGCGCACGCCGGTCGACAGCTGATGCGGCTGCTCGAACGTCGCCTTGTCGATAATCGTGTTCGGGTCGAAGACGACCAGGTCGGCCTTGAGCCCAGGCTTCAGCACGCCTCGATCATGGATGGAGAGCCTCGTCGCCACCGCCGACGATGACTTGCGCACCGCATCCTCGAGCGTGGTGGCCTGGCGTTCGCGCACGTACTTGCCGAGCAGGCGCGGA
>VGRQ01000725.1 GCA_016875315.1 Deltaproteobacteria bacterium
CACCTCGCCCGCGGCGAGGCCCGTGACGACGACGTTCTCGGCGCCTAGCCTTGATTTCCACGGAAGGGTAATCGGCTAACCCGGACTTGCGCGCGGTGCCCCGTCCCCGCGGCGTTTCTCGCTTTCGGCTCCTTGGTCGTTAGCGCAATAGCGCACCTAGATGCATTCGAACGCAGGGTCTCGTGTGCTCTGTGGACGACGACGGATCTGCGCCGAGATCGCTCGGCCTGCTCCCTTCTTCGCCTATCACGGGCATTTCGGAGCCACGCATCGGGCCTCATGCGGCAATGCCCTTGACCGCTCGGCGGTCACATACCATGATTCGTTCATGACTATCGGTGACAAGAATACGCTAACTGACCCTGCCCGCTTCTTCGCCACGCCCTCGACCCCTCGCCAGCGCCAGTACGAAGCTCTGCGGGCGTATTTCCTGGAAGGGAAGCCGTCCGCCGAGGCCGCCCGCGCCTTCGGCTACACGCCCGGCGCCTTCCGCGTCCTTTGCCATCAGTTCCGCCACGACCCCCACGCCCGGCAGTTCTTCCAGGTCACTTCCGTCGGCCGCCCGCCCGGCGTCCGACGCGGGGACCCGGTGCGCGAGGAGGTCATCGCGCTCCGCAAGAGCAACTACTCCGTGCGAGACATCAGCGCCGCTCTGGCCGAGCGCGGGGTCCGGATCACTCCCGCCGCAGCGCGCGACATCTTGCGGCAGGAGGGGTTCGCGCCCCTTCCCCGGCGCCTCGACGAGGAGCGGCCCGAGCACCTGGGGCCCGCCGTTCAGCCCCCCGCCGATGTCCGAGCCTTCAATCTCGACGCCCGCGACTTCGTCACCGCGTGCGGCGGCCTCTTCCTGTTCGTGCCCGACCTTGTTCGCCTCGCCGTCCACGAGCTTCCCGCGGCGCTGGGCCTTCCCGGCTCGACTTCGATCCCGCCGTCCCATGCCCTGCTCTCGGCGCTGGCGCTCAAGCTCTGGTCCATCGAGCGCAAGAGCCACGTCATGGCCCTGGTCGCGGACCCCGGGCTGGCGTTGTTCGCCGGCCTCAACGCGATCCCCAAGAAGAGCTACCTGTCCGAGTACTCCCACCAGATCCCGCGCGCCCAGACCTTCCGCCTCCTCGGCGCCTGGCAGGACAAGCTGGCGGACGGCGGCCTCGTCCGCGGCGAGTCGCTCAACCTCGACTTCCACTCCATCCCCTATGGAGGTGAGCACCCGGTCATCGAGAAGCACTACGTCGCCATGCGCTCCCGCCGCCAGCCCGCCATCCTGGCCTTCCTCGCCCAGGACGCCCGATCCAACGTCTTCTGCTACTCCAACGCCGACCTCCGCAAGGGCGAGGAGGCCGAAGAGGTGTTCCAGTTCCTCGACTTCTGGAAGGAGCACCACGAGGGCCGGCTGCCCGGCGAGATTGTCTTCGACTCCAAGCTCACCACCTACGCCGGACTCGCGCGGCTGGACGCGCTCGGAGTCCCGTTCATCACGCTCCGGCGACGCAATCCGGCCCTGCTCGCCGAGGCCAGGGCCCTCCCCCGCTCCGCATGGCGCGTGGTCAACCTGGACAACGTCGCGCGCAAGTTCCGGAGCCCCCGCGTCTTCGAGCAGACCGTCACCATCGCCCGCCGCTCCTTCCGCCAACTGTTCATCGAGGATCTCGGCCACGACGAGCCCACCATCCTGCTGACCAACCAGAGCACGAGGACCGCCAAGCGGCTCATCACGCGCTACGCCCAGAGGATGCTCATCGAAAACGCACTGTCTGACGGCGTGCGCTTCTTCCACGCCAACGCCCTGTCCTCCTCCGTCGGCATGAAGGTGGACTTCGACCTCGCGCTGCTCGTGCTCGCCTCCGGGCTCTACCGCCGCCTCGCCAGGCAGATGCGCGGCTACGCGGACGCCCAAGCCCGCCAGCTCTTCCGAGACATCGTCGACATGCCGGCCACCGTCCGCGTCGCCCCGGACGCAGTCCGCGTCACCTTCCACCGACGAGCCCACCTCCCCATCGTCCTCGCCTCGGGACTCCTCGACCGCTCCCCCTCCGTCCCCTGGTGGAACGGAGCGCAGCTCCTCCTCAGGGCCCCGGCAGGTTAGCTCGTTTCCGGGGCGTGGAAATCCAGGCTAGCGAGAGTGCCCGCGCCTACGCGCTGGCCGCCCTGCTCCAGCCCTTCGTGCGCCGCCTCGTGCGCGGACCGACGCCGA
>VGRQ01000726.1 GCA_016875315.1 Deltaproteobacteria bacterium
GCGGCGAGCCGGACCACGCGCGCAGGCACCTCGACGCGGCGTCCGAGCTCTCCGGCCGGGCGCTGGCCCGGCACGCGCTTCTCTCAGCGCTGGTGGCGCCGGGCGACCAGGTGCTGGCCCAGGCGCGCAAGGCGGTGGCGGCCTGCGAGCGCGACCGGTGGCGCTCCGGCCACCTGCTCGCCAGCGCCCTCGCGGCCTTCATCGAGCAGGACGTCGCGCTGGTGGGTGCCGCGCTCGCCGATCTCGAGTTGGTCGGCCACGCGGAGTTCACCCGGCTGTCGCGAGGGTGGCGCGACGCCTTGACAGGGACCGAGGTGACCGAGGAGATCGACCTCGGCACGCGGTAGTCACTCGTCCGACCAGTCCCCGTCCCATGGTGGCGCACCCTCGAAGGGCGGCCGCACCGATCGCTCGGTGACGAGCTCGATGCGAACGGGCTGCCCGGGCGTGTCGAGTCCTGTCTCGGTCACGACGCGACCTGCCACGACGCCCAGCGCCGCGGCGAGGCGGTCCGCGCGGGCCAGGCCGCCGAGAGCGTAGATCTCCTCGCGCAACCACAACGCCGCTGCCCCGCTGGCCTCCACGCTCACCTGGAACTCGGTTCCATGCAGCGCGATGCGGCGCGACAGCTTCCCCGGTTGCAGGGGCACGCGCTCGGCGCCGCCCACGGCCGGCTTGCCAGCCACGCGCGTGCTCACCTCGCCGAGGGCACAGGGCGCGCAGGCCGGGTCGACGAGCAGGTCGCCCCCCTCGGCCGCCAGCGCCAGCACGAGGTGGTCGTAGCCGGTGAGGGTCATCGGATCGGGCTCGCTGCCGCTCAACAGCCAGGTGGCAACGACCTGTTGCTGCTGCAGCAGTCGCAACAACACCAGCGCGCGCTCCACGCCGGAACCCCACTCGCTTCGCCAGGCCCGGTTCAGTGGGCGGGGGCGAAGGGGATCGGCGCCCGGGTAGTCTGCGGCAGCCATGCGCGCGCGGACGAGCGCCCAGATGTCCTCGACGCGGGCGTCGAGGTCGCCGTCGCGCTTGAAGTCGGCGGGGAGCGCCGGCTCGGGGAACGACGCCACGCGGAATCGCCAGTCGATGCCCGCCACGTAGGTCGCCACGTCGGGGATGACGGCCTGGCCGCCCGCGGCCGAGACGCGCCAGCGCGCGGTACCCCCCGCCGGGGCGTCGAAGCGCAGGGCGGTGAGCGAGCGCGTGATGGTGACCCCTTCGCTTGCCGTGCCCACCAGGTTGGCGCCGGGGATCTCGATGGTGAAGCTGCCCGGCGGGAGCACGCGGATCCCCTGCGCGGGGGCGCCACCCCACCGGCGCGAGGCGTGCCCGTCGGGGCCGAGGGTGGCCGTCGCCTCCACGGTTTCCCCGAGCCCGGAATCGGCGAAGCTCCACGCCGGGTGGCGCTCGTCGAGCGACACCGTCCACGCCACGTGGGTCTCGGCGGCTGGCTCGCGGGGCGGCGGCTCGCCAAGGCTCACCACCAGCGCGCTGCCCGGCACGTCGACCTCGATGTCAGCCACGCTCCCGGGCCGCATCGCAGGCAGGGCCACCACCTGGTTGCCGTCGAGCTCGAACACGTCGCGCCGGCCCACCCGGCGGCCGTCGAGCCGGGCCCGGACCCGCGCGTCGCCGTCCGCGTGCAGGTAGACCGCCCGGCAGGACAGGGGCTCGCTGACCGCCTCGATGTGCAACCGCGTGCCCGACTCGGACGGCGCCTGCACCACGCGGCACGCCGCGCCCGCGAGTTGGACACCGATCAGCAGGACCAGGGTCATCGACGGACGTCCGTCGCGAAGTGACGGACGTCCGTCACCAGAATCGCCCATACGGGAGCTTCAACCGTTGGCACGGGGGTTGCGAGGGGACCGGGACGCCACATCGGCAGGAGCTATCCCATGTCTGAATCTCGCGACGATCGCCTCTCGACGCCCTTCGGGGCCCACCTCTGGCTCGACATCTACTGGCCGGCGCTGTTCTGCGACGCCGACGGGTGCGCCGGCACCGCCCTCGCCCGCCTCGACGAGTGGTTGCCCCGCAACCGCCGTGGCGACGGCCTTGCCATCGCCGCTCGCGCGTGGACTCGCCTCGGGCACCCCGCCGAGGCCCTCGCCTGCTTCGAGGAGGCGCAGAAGCTCGGCGGCAGCGAGGTGGAGGCGCTCGCCTGCTTCGTCCTCGCCGGCGGCCTCGAGCG
>VGRQ01000727.1 GCA_016875315.1 Deltaproteobacteria bacterium
CCTGCTGGAGGTGGTGCTCTACCGCGACGATCTGTTCGCGGTGCTGGTCGCGACGGCCAAGGCGCTCGGGCAGAACTTCCTTTACCTGGCCTACAACATCGTGCCGATGCTGGTGATGTTCGCGCCGATCACGCTGGTGCTCGTGCAGCTCGTGGCGCACTACGCCTACCGGCCCCTCGAGCCGGGCGAGCCGGTGCTGGTGCAAGTGGAGCTCGCCGACTCGGCGCGCTCCCGCGCGCGCGAGATCCAGCTCGAGTTGCCGGACGGTGTCACGCTCGATGCGCCCCCGGTGCGCACCACCGACGGCCGCGCCGCGTATCGAGTGGTCGCGACCGAGGGCGACCACGTGCTCCGCTTCACGCTCGGCGGCGAGGTGCAGGACAAGGCGCTGGCGGTGGGCGGCGAGAACCGGAAGGTCCCGGTGCTGCGCGGCCACGGGCTCGACGCGGTGCTCTACCCGGGCGAGCGGGCCCTGCCGAGCGACAGCGCCTTCCAGACGATCAAGGTGAGCTGGGAGGAGCGGGGCCTCGGTCCATTCCCCAGCGGCGAGGCTGGCATTCTCGCCTGGTTCTTCGTCTTCTCGCTCGCGGCCGGCTTCCTGCTCAAGGACCGTTTCGGCGTCACGCTCTAGCCCCGGACCCTGTCGATGGACTTTCTCTCTCGCTTGTTTGGCCGTGCCCCCCAGGGCGAGCCGGTGGTCATCGTGTCGGGCCTGCCGCGCTCCGGCACCTCGATGATGATGAAGATGTTGGAGGCGGGCGGGCTCTCGGTGCTCACCGACGGCGAGCGGGTGGCCGACGTCGACAACCCGAAGGGCTACTACGAGGTGGAGCGGGTGAAGAACCTCGAGAAGGAAACCGACAAGAGCTACGTGCGCGAGGCGCGCGGCAAGGTGCTCAAGGTCATCTCCTTCCTCCTGAAGTTCCTGCCCGACGACAACGACTACCGCATCATCTTCATGCGTCGCGACCTCAACGAGGTGCTCGCCTCTCAGAACAAGATGCTGAAGCACCGCCAGGAAAGCGGCGGCACCGCCGACGACAAGGCGATGACCGAGCACTACCTCAACCACCTCGCCTCCATCCGCGTGATGACTCGCAAGAAGGACAACTGGCAGGTGCTGGAGGTCCGCTACGACGAGGCGGTGAAAGACGGCAAGACCATCGCGAGGCAGATCAACCAGTTCCTCGGCGGCAAGCTCGACGAGGCCAAGATGGCCGAGGCGGTCGACGCGGAGCTGTATCGGAATCGGAAGGAGAAGATCGCGAAGGGGTGAGGCGGCCCAGCGGGTGTACGGGACCTCGGCGCCCGACGTTCGCGAGTCGCATCGGCGGGCGTTGGCCGAGGGCACCGACCCCCCTCAGGGACAGTCGTAGCTGTAGCTGATCCGGTAGCTCGCCGCCCCAGACGCATCGTACTGCACCTCGTCCAAGGCATCACCGGCATCGTCCCACTGGTAGTCCGACCACCACGCGAGCGTGCCGCTCCGGTAGTGCTCCAGCCGCGCGAGGCGACCGTCCGTCCAGGTGTAGGCTTCCGACAAGAGCCAGGTGCCCTCGTCGATCAGCTCGGTGGTGAGCTGGTTCCCGTCGGCGTCGTAGGTGTAGCGGTACTGCGCGTCGAGCACGCCATCGCCGGCGTAGTCCACGTCCTGCGTCATCCGCAGGCCGCCGGCGTAGGTGTAGGTCCACACGTCGGGCGCCAGGCCGTCGGCGCCGGTGTCGTAGGTGCTGCTCAGCACGTTGTTGTCGGCGTCGTAGGTGAGTGTCCAGCTCCAGTCTACGTAGGGCGTGCCCCAGGCGTCGGTGAGCCCGTCGTAGTCCCAGGTCTCGGAGAGCGCGTTCCCCGCCGCGTCCCAGGACTTCGTGACCTTGAGCTCGGCGTCGCCGTCGAGATCGTAGTCGTAGGCGGCGGTGAGCGGGCGGCCGTCGGCATCGCGGGTGAAGGTGTCGCGCTCGTCGATCACCCCGTCGGTGGCATCGCCGTAGCCGTCGTACTCCGCCACGAGCACGTAGTTCGACGGGTCGTAGGTGTAGGCCCAGGCGTAGTCAGCCTCCCAGAGCCCCGAGGTCACCCTCGTGAGCTCGTTGCCCCAGGCGTCGTAGGTCCAGGTGTAGGAAACGTCGATGGCGCCGTCGGCTTCCAGGTCGTGCGTTTCCACCACGAGGTTGCCAGCGCTGTCGTAGCT
>VGRQ01000728.1 GCA_016875315.1 Deltaproteobacteria bacterium
GGCTTCGCCGCGGCCTGGGCCGGGGGCGCGGCGGTGTCGCGCGCCGGTGCCGCGACCTCCTCGGCCGCCTTGTCGGCCTTGGCCTCCTTCTTGCCGAAGAGGCCGGCGGCGGGCTTGTTGTCGGCGCGGGCCGACTCGTCCTCCTCCGCCATCATGTCGCCGCTCCGGTCGTCGCCCTCGCCGCCCCAGCCGTAGCCCTGGCCGCCGCCGCCCTCGCCGGTGCCCACGAGGCCGAAGGCACCCGCGCCCATGACGACGGTGCCGCCGTTGGCATCGAGGTAGCCGAGCCCTTCCATCGCCTCGGTGCCCGACGCGCTGTCGCCGCGCCGCGAGAAGGAGTCGTGGGCGCCGTCGGGGACTGCTGCCGGTTGCGATTGCCGGGTGGAACCCTTCTGCGCGCGGATCGACGCGAGCTTCCCCTCGGCCTCGGCGATGTTCGACTTCTGGACGGTGCTCTCCGCCTGCTCGGTGCGCTCCAGCTCGTTGGCGATGGCCAGCGCCTCGCTCCAGAGGGCCTCGGCCTTGTCGTAGTCGCCGGAACGGTAGAGAGTTTCCGCCTCCTGTTCCACCGTCACCTGCTTCTCTTGCAGGCCGCTGGTCTTGGCCTTGGCCAGCTCCTTCACGCGGCGCACCTGCGCGCTGGTCGAGGAACTGCTGGAGGGCGCGGCCTTGCCGGAGAGCACGTCGAGGTTGTCCTGGAGCTGCGCGATGTCCTCGTTGTCGGCCTCGTAGTTCTTCGCCTCGTCGAGCCAGCGTTGCGCGGTGTCGAAGTCGTTGTCCTTGTAGGCGCTGGCCGCCTTGAGCACGGCGCTGTCGACCACCTCGCGCTTCCGCCGGTCCTCGGTGGTGTCGACGGTGGCCACGAAGGAACGACCGTCGCGACCCACGGCGCGGTAGCCCCGCGGCAGGTGAACCTCCCAGCTCGCCGACTGCACCGGGGCGTCGACCGAGGGCAGGCGAAACTGGTGGTCGCCCCTCTTGATCCAGGCGGTGTCTTCCCCGATCCACTCCACGTCGACGGGGAAGGCGAGGAGCCCGCGGAGCGTCTCCACCGACTTCTCCAGCGGGATGTAGAGCCCGCCCTCGCCGTCGTCGAGCGCCGACACCGGCAGGCCGCCCACCCGCACTACGATCGGCTTCCAACCCGGCGCGGCACGCACGTGCAGGTACTGGCGTCGCTCGTTGCGCACCCGGTAAACCTGGCGCAGGGCGATGCGTCCCTCGCGGGCGGCGCTCACGACGTAGCGCGCCGAGGTGATGACCGTGTCGGGGCCTTGCACCGCGTCCCACGCCACGGGGAGCACGTGCAGCGGCTGGTGGCCCCGCCAGTGGGCGAGGGGCGCGCCCTCGCCGAGGCCGCGGGCCCAGGCCGGGAGCTGCCTCTCGGTGACGCTGGAGGGGGTGTTGACCGGGATCAGCTCGCCCTCGTCGGCCTTGCCGAGGGTCCAGTACCGGTCGACCCTGGCCACGCCGCTGGGCACCGGCCCCGGCACGCTCGCCTCTCCCCTGGCCGGGGCGCGGCCGGCCACCCGCGCGCTGAACACGCCCTTCACCGGCGCCTTGGTCTTGATGGTGACGGTGCTCCCGCTCGCCGACCAGCTCGCGATGTTGGCGCCGGTCACCTCGATCTCCTGGAGCCCGGGCGCGTCGAAGCGGAAGGTGTCGACCTCGCCGCGGAGCACCGTCCACCGGATGGCGCTGTCGAGGGCGATGGTGCCGGCCTCGGCGCGGAAGGCGGTGGCCACCTCGCCGTTGACCAGGGCCTGTCGCGCCGGCGGGGCCTCGTCGCGATGGGGCGCCCAGCTCACCTGGAGTCGCGATGCAGGACCGAGCTCGCCGCCCACGGCGCCGTCCACCGTCACGTCGAGCCCCGGCGCGTCGACCTCCACGCGGGTGCGCGCGGCGGGATGGATGTCCAAGATCATCCGCCCGTCGGCGCGGGTGGCGTAGAGGCCGCGCAGGCGCTCCTCGTGCGCGAGCGGGCCCGGCTCGAGGGCGAGCACCAGCCCATCCGGCGTCGCGATCACCGGGCCGCTCGCGTACGTGACGAGCAGGTCGGGACTGCCGAGGCGGACGTTGGCCGTCGCGGGCGCGGGGGTGACGAAGCGGTAGGTGGCCTCCACCTCCACCGCCTCGCCCTCGCGGATGCGCAGGCGCCACGTGGCCTCGGTGGCTTCCCAGCCCA
>VGRQ01000729.1 GCA_016875315.1 Deltaproteobacteria bacterium
CGTCAGTCGAAGCTGTCCACAGGGCCTCGGCGATCGCGTCGGCCAGAGGAAAGCCGTCGTCTTCGAGGCGGATGGCGCCGGCCGCCGCGCGAAGCAGGCCCGCGTCGCGAAGCGCGGCAGGAAGGCGCACCTCGAGGCCGGTGAGCGCGCGCGCCGCCGCGAGGTCGACGCCGTCCACGTGGCGGAGTGTCGACCACAACAGCTCGCGCAGCAGGGCCGAGGGCGACGGTGTCTCCACCGACGGGGCGGTACCGCGCGACCAGTCCCCCCAGTCCGCAGCGTTGGCCACGCGCGCCTTGTCGGGTCGCCAGCCATGCGCCGACGGCCCGAGCCCCATCCAGCGGCCGCCGCGCCAGTAGGTCTCGTTGTGCGCCGAGCGGTGGCCTGCCCGCGCGAAGTTGCTCACCTCGTAGCGGAAGAGGCCCGCGTCGCGGAGCCGGGCCACGCCGAGGTCGTACATCTCGCGCCAGGTGTCGTCATCGGCGGGACGGCGCCCGCGGCGGGCGTAGTCCGTGCCCTCCTCGATGCTCAGGCCGTACAGGGAAACGTGGTCGACGCCGAGCGCCACGGCGAGGTCGAGATCTTCCGCCAGGTCGGCGAGCGCCTGGCCCTCGGCACCGAAGATGAGGTCGATGCCAACGGAGCCGAGACCGCTCTCCATGGCGAGGTCGACCGCTGCCTCGGCCTGCCTCGCGGTGTGGGCGCGCCCGAGCCGGCGCGCCACCGCCGGGACGAAAGACTGCACGCCGATGGTGAGGCGATTGACGCCGGCGGCCGACCACGCGGCGAGCGTGTCGGCGTCGATGTCCTCGGGGTTGGCCTCGAGGGACACCTCGCCCTCGGGCTGCACCTCCGCGACGAGCGCCGCCACGTGCGCCGGCAGCAGTCGCGAGGGGGTGCCGCCGCCGAAGGCGAGCGTGCGCGCCCGGCCGGGGAAGTGCGGGCGCTCGCGGGCCCAGTCGCGACGGATGCCCGAGAGCCACTCGTCGTGGGGAAGCTCTTTGCGCGTATCGACGAAGAAAGCGCAGTAGGGGCAGCGAATGCGGCACCACGGCGCGTGGACGTACACCCCGAACACCGTGGCAGGGTAGCACGGCGCGGGGCCCCGGCGGATAAGGCCCCGCCGTGCTCACCTCGCGCCTCGACAACGGGATGCACGTGGCGCTCTGGCCCGACCTCCCGGGCACAGGCGCCGACGTGGCCGCCGTGTACGCCTGGATCGACGTGGGCGCCGCCGACGAGCCCCCCGGTCTCGAGGGCGCGGCGCACTTCATCGAGCACCTCGTCTTCAAGGGCACGCGTAGCTTCGGCGTGGGGGAGGTGGCGGCGGCCGTCGAGGCCCTCGGTGGCGACCTCAACGCGTGGACGGCGCAGGAAGAAACGGTCTTTCATGCCACCGTGCCCGGTGCAGCGGCCTCGCGGGCGGTCGAGATCCTGGGCGAGATGGTGCGCGCGCCGCGCTTCGACGCCGAGGAGCTGGAGCGCGAGCGCGACGTGGTCATCGAGGAGATCCGGGGCGGCGAGGACGATGTCGACCTCGTCGTGAGCGAGGCCACCTGGGCCGTGGCCTTTCCCGGGCACCCCTACGGGCGCTCGGTGATCGGCACGCCGTCGAGCGTGGGCGCGATGCCCCGGCAGGCTCTCCTGGACTTCCACGGGCGCCACTACGTCCCGGCCAACGCCCGCGTGGTGGTGGCGGGGCAGTTCGACGCCGAGGCGGTGCTGGCGGCCGTGCAGGCTAGCTTCGAGGGGGGCCCTGCCCGCCCGGTGCGCGCCCGGGCTCGACCTCCCCGCGTGCCCGGGGCGACCACCCTGCTGCGCCGTGCCTTCGACACCCGCCTCGTCCGCATCGCCTTCCCCGCGCCGGCCCACACCGACCCGGCGTCGGCGGGGGTGGAGGTGATGGTGCAGGCCGCGGGCGGCGGCAGCGCCTCGCCGCTGGTGGCGAGCCTGCGGGCCATGCCGGGCGTGTTCGACGTGGGCTTCGACTACGAGGCCGAGGCGCAGGGAGGCTTGCTCGTGTACGAGGCGCAGGTGGCCCAGGGCCGCGCCCAGGCGGCGATCGACGAGATGTCGGCCCAGGTGGCTGCCCTGCGCGACGGCCGGCTCGAAGAGGCCGAGGTCCACCGGGCGCGGCTCAGTCTCGCGGTGGATCGGCGCGGACGCCACCAGTCC
>VGRQ01000730.1 GCA_016875315.1 Deltaproteobacteria bacterium
CGGCGTAAGCGAGTAGCAGCCGCTCCTGGTGGGGCCCCGGCGCCACGGCGGCGAGCGCACGCTCCACCACCTCGTCGGCGGCGCGGCGGAGGATGTCGACGGCGGCGATGGCGGAGTCGTCGTTGCCCGCCCGCGGCGTGGACAGGAAGGCGATGGCGGCGGTGAGCAGCGCCTCCTCGGAGAGCGCCTTCACCGGCTGCCCGGCCACGGTGACGTTGTCGACCGGCGCGTCGGCCCGCGCGACGAACCAGCCCCCGGCCCCGCAAGCCCCGTACTGGTCGAGCACCACCACCCAGGCGAGGGGATCGGCCTGCACCGCGCGTTCCCAGCCCGGCCCCTCCGACTCGCCGTCCACCATGGCCATGCGCACGGGCGCGAGGCAGCGCACGACGGCGGCGGGGAGGTTGCGCGGGATCTCGATCTTCGCGGGCAGCGGCCCGCCTTCCATCGTCTCCCGGATCCCGCCCTCGCGGATCTCCCAGGCGTGAACGAGCGAGGGGCCGAAGCGGGCAGTGCCGCCGCGGACGGCGCCGCTCGGGAGCGAGTCTTGCCCGAGGGTCTCGGTCACCCGGCCGAGCGCAGGCAGCGGCTCGAGGCGCTCCGGCCAGCCGTCGCCCGCCGGGGCGTGTACGCGCAGGGAGGCGCCGTCGCCGTCTTCCACGCTGAAGCCCCAGCGCACCAGGGCATCGCGCACGGTGGCGAAGTCGGCGTGGTCGAAGTCCACCCGCACCTCGAGGTGCCGGTTGGGCACATCGACCTTGCTCTCCGCGAGCCGGATGACGCTGGCCGGGGTGGCCGTCGCCTCGGCGCCCCGGGGCAGCTCGGCAGGCACCTGCACGGGCAGCTCGGGCGGCGGCGCCCCGTCCCCGGCGGCGGAGGGAGGCGCCCCGGGGCCGGGCGGGAGCTCGGTGCCGGGCGGCGGCGCCGGGTCGGGGGAACACGCGTAGAGAACGAGGGCGATCATGCGGCGCTGGGGGCGGTGGCTAACCCGGCGAGGGGCGGGGACTGTCCCCAGCGGCTGCCAGGAGGTGTCGCGATCTGGGGTAGGCTTCGCGCCGTGATTGTCCTCGCCGTCCTCGGCTGCGTGCCCCTCGCCCCCTACCAGCGTGCCCAGACGCTCGGCTATGGCAACTGGGAACTTGGTGTTGAAACGAGTGGAATCGGACACATCGCCGAGCGCGGGGGGCAGGGTTCGCCAGGCCTCGACGTGGCCTTCCGCTACGGCCTCGGCGAACAGACCGACCTCGGGGTACGCGCCGGTTCGAGCGGCGTCGAGCTGGGCATGAAGCTCGGCTTCACCGACCCACGCTACGCCGACGTGTCGGTGTCGATGGCGCCGAGCGCCAGCGGTGCCTTCGTCGACACCGAGGAGCTCTCCACCGCCTACGGCGCCTTCCACGCGCCGGTGCTCGTCGGCATCCCGCTGGTGGAGGGGCACGAGCTGCAAGTGGGCGGCGGCCTCCTCACCCACCTCCAAGGGCGCCCGCGCGACCACGACACGCTGTGGAGCCTCGGGGCCACCGCCGCCGTGGGCTACGCCTGGGAGGCCACCCACGACGTGACCCTGCTGCCACAGCTAGCCTTCTACCTTCCTTTCGTCCGGTCGGGCGACACGACTCTGGGCGGCCCGGGGGCGGCCGAGCTCGCGATGAGCGGCGGCATCGCGGTGCTCGTGGCGCCCTCGCCCTGGTGAGGCGCGCGCTAAGGTAGGGGAATGCTCGCCCTTCTCGTTGCCCTCGCCTGCGAAGTGCCGATCGACACCGACGAGGCCAAGGACACCGGCCGCCCGGTGACCGAGAGCGACATCGACGGCGACGGCTTCACCACCGCGCAAGGCGACTGCGACGACGCCGATCCCAGCGCCTACCCCGGTGCAACCGAGGAATGCGACGGGGCGGACAACGACTGCAACGGCAGCGTAGACGAGGGCTTCGAGGCCTACAAGGACGCCGACAGCGACGGTTTCGGCGATCCCCTCGACCCCATCCCCTGCGAGGTCGACACCGGCAAGGTGTACGACGCCACCGACTGCGACGACGGCGACAGTGGCGTACACCCCGGCGCCGAGGAAACCTGCAACGAGGTGGACGACGACTGCGACGGCAGCGTGGACGAGGGCGTGACGAGCACCTGGTACGCCGACGCCGACCAGGACGGCTTCGGCGACGCCGACG
>VGRQ01000731.1 GCA_016875315.1 Deltaproteobacteria bacterium
GGCCAGGTCCGCGCGGCGAGCTGCTCGAGCAGCGCGCGGCGCCGCCCACGGGGCGGGTCGCTGGCGACGTAGGCGGCGATGGCCTGGTAGCGGGCGAGGGCCCAGGGGGTGGACACGGGAAACTCCGACGCGAGGCGCACCTGTCACCCCGCCCGTCGAACCCCGCGACGGCAGATCTGATGGGGCGATTGCGACACGCCACGAGGCGAACCGGCGGGACACACCCCTCCGACCGCTCCCGGGAGCGTCAGGTCGCCACGGGTGAGATCGCGGGCTCCAGCCTCCGTCGAGCCTCGGCCAGGAGCGTCGTCATCGAGGTTCCGGTCGCGGCGGCCACGTCGACGAGGAAGGCACAGGCCGTCGCAATGAAGTACGCTGCGTCCGGCTCCTTCCACCGCCGACGCCGCACGGCCTCCGGGGGCGAGAGGCCCCCGGGAAACAGCCGCTCCAGCGGCCGAGGCTCGAGACGTTCGACGGCGGCGGTGCGAAGGGCCTGCTGCCACGCCACCCCGCGCCGGAGGAGCCGACGCAGCCACCGCTGCAGCGTGCGTGGCGCGCCCGGCCGTCGTAGCACGTGCGTGTTCCCGTACAGGCCGCGGCCGGAGCACAGCCAGCCCCACAGCCGGACGAAGACGACGAGGAGGGCGGCGTGCACGCCGCCCTCCTCGTCCGGCGCACGGTCCAGCCGCGTCGGGCGCTGCCGCCCCAGACGCCACCGTCGGCGGTGGAGGCGCACCCGGACTAGGCCCTGTTGCGTCGTGACCCACAGCCTGCGCGTTCGCCACCCGTGGCGGTGCCAACCGGGGCCGGGGCGGGGACCTTCGTGCTCCAGGCTGCCGTCAGGGCGGCGACGGTACTGGCCGATCAGCCCGGACCCGAGCAGGTGTGCGTGCAGGCGTCGTCGATGCACCCGGAGGCACTACCCCGGCGGCATCCCACGCGCGGCTACCGGTAGGCGACGGTGGGATGCGGGAGACGAAAGTGGGATGCCGGGCTTCGAAAGTGGGCGTTCGGGGTGGGATGGGACATCATCTCATCCTCATCCGACAGTACCTCACCACCTGCTTCGCAAGGTCCTTCCTCACACCGACCTCGACGAGCTCCTCCACCGAAACCTTCGCCACCGCGGCCATGGACGTGAACCCGCCCGACTCCAACCGCGCGAGCGTGCCCGCGCCGATCGCCTGCTGCTCGGAGTCCTTGAGCATGTTGCGCACGCCGCGGGCGAGCGGACCGAGCGGCGAGCAGTACTTCACGGTCTCGATCAGGTCGATTGCCGCGCGCCGCATGTGCGCGATGGCGCGTTTCGCCTCCCGAACGCGGTCCTGGCCTGCGCCGCACCCCTCGAGGAGGTGGTGGTAGAAGACCGGCAGGTCGAGCATCCGGGCGTGTCCTGCGAGGAGCCACATCGCCGTGTCGCGCCAGCGCTCCTCCGCGCCGTCCAGGCCAGTGAACTTCCACTGGCGCTCCAGGTCGGCTGTCGGGACACCCCGTCCGCGCTCGAAGAGGACGATGGCGTGGGCGGCCGCGAGGTATGCGCGCTCCCGGGCCTTGCCCGGGGGGCTGGCCGGATCGCCGAAGGAACCAAGTAGCTCGAAGGCGCGGGAATGGGCCGCATCGCCACGCACCCACTCGAAGAGCACCGGGTGGCCGCCGGCCCTCGTCTCCATCCACCCATCGACCTGGCCGGCCAGCGCCTCGCTGAATCGGCGGAGGGGTCGTGCATCGTCGCGCAGCAGCTCGATCAGGAGAAGGTGGTCCAGCTCGGTCCAGCGCCCGAGCAGCCCGGGCCGCGTGCCTTCCAGAGAGAGAAGGTCGCGAAGTAGGCGGGCGAAACCCGCCGCGTACGAAAGCGGAAGGTACGCGGAGACCGCGCGCTCCCCGAGGCGGGTGAGCTTCCACCGAGCGTCCTCGGCCCTGTACGCCATCGCGACGTCCGCGCTCGACAGCCACCGGAGCGCCGGCCCAACCTCCGCGGCGAACGCCGCCCCCGCGAGCATGGCGTCGGCGAACGCTGACACCTCAGCATCGGTCATCCCGGCTTCACCGCCCTGGGCGAGGAGCGCGGCTACGCACGCCGGTGCCTTGCTCTCGGCGGCCACCTGCTTCGCCCAACGCTGCACCGGAACCGCGAAGGCCGAGCGGATGGGCGGAAGGAGGCCTCCCCGGAGCA
>VGRQ01000732.1 GCA_016875315.1 Deltaproteobacteria bacterium
GACACCCCACCCGCCGACGCGCCGCCCGTCGACCTCACCCAGGCCGAGGCCGCGCCCACCGTCTCCAAGAAGCAGCTCCGCCTGTTCAAGCCAAGCCCCTACCACCTGCCCGCCAACCACCGGCAGCAGATCGACTTCACCGCCTACACGCTGGAGTTCGGCGAGGTGAAGCTCGGCATCGCCAGCATGACCGTGGGCCTCTTGCCCCACGTCCAGGTGGGCACCAGCGTGCCGCTCGACGTGCTCGGCATCCCCAACCTGCACGGCAAGGTCCACGTCACCGAGAAGGGCCCCTGGGACATCGCCGCGCTCGCCCAGTACTACGTGCTCCCTCGCCAGGACTTCTCCGGGCGCTACATCGGCGCCGGCGGCATCGTGTCGATCCAGCCGCTGGAGCCGTGGTCGGTCCACCTCGGCGGCACGTGGAACAACTGGAACGTGGCTGGCGACATCCAGCTCGACAACTTGTCGCAGCTCTTGTGGTTTCTCGACGACTCGGCCTATGGCGTGGCCGACCACGCCGACAACATCCTCGACGTGACGACGGTGAGCCTGCGCGCCGCCACCGACATCCGCTTCAATCGTCGCGACAGCATCGTGCTGCAGGGCGAGGCCATCGTCTACTCCACGGTCAACAAGAGCGACGAGCTCTTCGTGCCCACCTTCCTCGGCCTCGAGGAGGCGCTGGAGCGCGACGGCGCCGTGCCCATCACCGAGGCCGGCGTCGCGAGCATCGCCTGGCAGTTCGCCTGGGAGCACTACGAGCTGCGCCTGGGCTGGGGTGTCTCGAGCGTGCCGGGGGCGTGGCTGTTGCAGTCCACCGAGCTCAGCTACCGTTTCGGCGGCAAGACTCGGCTGAAGGAGCGCCGGATGCGGCAGACCTGGGAGAAGAACACCGAGGAACTCAAGCAGGGCCTCGACCAGGCGGACGACAAGAAAAAGAAGAAGTAGACAGCGGCAACAGGTCCACCCGGCGCCGCGCCTCGTCGCAGTTCTCGCTGCCGACCTCGAAGTCGCGACAGGTCATGGGACGATCCGCGTAGTGCGCGCAGCGGTATTCCTCGCCGAGGCAGACACAGCGCGTGAGCGGGCGCGCCTCGGTCGACCCGGCCACCGGCACGCGCCGGATCCCCAGCCGCCCCCCGGTGACGACGAGCAGCTCCGGGTGCCGCCGGGCGAAGCGGTCGCGTCGCGACAGCTCCACCGCGTGGAAGGCCTCCCTGCAACAAGCGCCACACTCGAGGCAAACGTCGGCGCTCACCAGGTGGGCCAGCCCCCGGCGGCCTGGACGTCGATCCAGTCGCCCACCACCGAGGTGGGAAGGCCCTCGCGAAGGATGCGGTCCACCTCGGTGTAGCTGGTCCACCCGCCGGCCACGGCGCCGCCCCGGCTCCACCCGTGCGGTTCGCGTCCCATGGAGAAAGCCACGGGATGCACACCCGGCAGCGTCACGTACACGAAGGCGCGCTCGCCGGTCCAGTCGCGACCGAGCGCCATGAAGCGCTGCGTGGCGCGGAAGCGGTCGCCGTCGAGCCAGAGGGGCACGTCGTGGGTGGGCGATGCGAGGCCGTCACCCGCCCAGCCCATGGCCACCGCCGGGATGCCGAGCGCCTGCAGGCCGTTGATGGCGAGGGTGGTGGCGGTGGCACAGTCGCCCACGAACTGGCCCTCGCGGGCGAGCACGTCGAGCTGGTAGCTGGCGCTCACCCCTTCCCAGGGGGGCACCGTCACGCCGTCGACGACGCCAAGCGACGCGCCCTGGCGACGATCCGCCTTCCAGCCCTTGCAGGTGTCCTCGTCGAGCTGCTCGGCGCGGCAGAGCGCCTCCATCAGGTCGGCGTTGGCCCGGTAGCGGAGCTTCGACCACACGTAGCCGTCGACCGCCGCCGCCGTGTTCGCCGCCTCCACCCGCCGCGGCAACAACTCGCGCAGGGCGCGGAGAGTATCGGCGCTCGGCACCACGAAGCGGTAACGATCGGCGGTGAGCTTCTGCGTTTCCACCGAGAGCGCGAACTGACCGTAGGCGACGCCCTGCGCGGCGGGCCAGGCCCAGGCGAGCTTCGCCAGCGGGTCGCGACCCCCGAGCCGCCAGCCCGCGCCGCCCGCCTCCAGCCAACGATCCAGCTCCTCCGCGTACCGTAGCCAGGCTGCCGCGTCGGCCTCG
>VGRQ01000733.1 GCA_016875315.1 Deltaproteobacteria bacterium
CCGAACAGCACGTTGTCGCGGATGGAGAGCGGTAGCGGGTTCGGTCGCTGAAACACCATCCCGGCGTCGCGACGGAGCGCGAGCGCGTCGGTCTGGCCACCCGTCACGTCGTAGCCAGCCACGTGGAGGTCGCCCTCGATGCGCACGTAGGGATAGTCGTTCATCCGGTTGAAACACCGGATCAGCGTTGACTTGCCACAGCCGGAGGGGCCGATCAGCGACAGGATCTCGCCGGGCTTCACGTCGAGGCTCACGCGGTCGAGCGCGCGGAAGCTGCCGTACCACAGCGAGAGCCCGCGGCACCGGATGATCGGCTCGCTCATCCGAACTTCCCCGTCAGGTAGTCGTTGGTGCGCGGGTCGCGCGCGAACACGAAGAGATCGTCGGTCGGGGCCGCCTCGACCACCTTGCCGGCGAGCATGAATACCGTGTAGTCCGCGATGCGACGCGCCTGGAGCAAGAGGTTCGTCACCATCACGATCGTCATCGACTTCTTGAGCTCCACCAGCACCGCCTCGATGCGCATGGTGGTCACCGGGTCGATCGCGATGCTGAACTCGTCGAGACACAAGATCTCGGGGTCGGTCGACAGGGCGCGCGCCAGCGTGAGCCGCTGTTGCTGGCCCCCCGACAGGCGCGTGCCCAGCATGTCGAGACGGTCCTTGACCTCGTCCCAGAGCGCCGACTGGACCAGGCAGCGCTCCACGATCTGGTCGAGCTCGGCCTTGCGACGCACCCCCGCCATCCGCGGCGCGAAGGCCACGTTGTCGTACACCGACATCGGCAGGCCCACCGGCAAGGGCAACACCATCGCCACGCGACGCCGAAGGTCGCTGGTGTCGATGCGGCGCACGTCCTCGCCGTCGAGCACCACGCGCCCCGTCATGTGGGCGAGCGGGTTCTGCTCCACGGTACGGTTGAAACAAGTGAGCAGCGAGCTCTTACCCGCGCCGGCGGGGCCGATGATGCCGACAATCCCGTTGCGGGGCACGTCGAGGCTCACGCCCGTGAGCACCTGCTTTTCGCCGAGGCGCAGCGAGAGATCCTGGATGGACAGGTGCGGCGCGGACATCACCACTTCCGGTTGCGACGCAGGTAGTAACGAAGCGCGATGGCCGAGCTGTTGAACAGCACCACCACCCCGAGGAGGACCAGGGCCGTGCCGTACTTGGTGGCCTCGGGCACGTTGGGCACCTGGGTGACGAGCGCGAAGACGTGCATCGACAGCGCCATCGTCTGGTCGTACACGCTCGTAGGAAGAATCGGCAGGTAGAAGGCTGCGCCCGTGAAGAGGACCGGAGCGGTTTCCCCGGCTGCGCGGCTCACTTGCAGGATCACCCCGGTGAGGATCCCGGGGAGCGCGTTGGGCAACACCACGTGCCAGATGGTCTGCCAGCGGGTGGCCCCGAGATTCCAACAAGCCACGCGAAAGTTCTGCGGCACAGCCTGCAAAGCGGCCTTGGTGGACGTGATGATGACCGGGAGGGTCATCACCCCCAGCGTGAGACCGGCCGCGAGGATCGAGGTGCCGAAGTCGAGAAAGAGCACGAATGCGCCGAGACCGAAGAGCGCGTGCACGATGCTGGGCACGCCGGCGAGGTTGACGATGGCGAGGTCGACGGCGCGCGCCAGCCTGCCCTCGCCGGCGTACTCGGAGAGGTACATCCCGGCGAGCACGCCCACCGGCACCGAGAAGGCCAGCGACACGCCCACGAGCCACAAAGTGCCCACGATGGCCGGGAGGATGCCGCCCTTGGTCATGCCCGAGACCGGCATCTCGAGCAGGAACTCGGCCGAGATGGCGGGGCCGCCCTTGACGAGGATGAAGCCGATGATGGCCAGCGCCGGGAAAGCAGCCATGAGCGTGGCGGCGAGGAGCGCCAACTCCACGACCTTCTGTCGCCGGTGCCGCCCCTCGAGCGGGTCGGCGACGATGTCGGTCGGGAGCGAGCTCACGGCGCGGTTCATAGCGGTGAGCGCGTGACGAACGGGTGACGAGGGGGGGAGGTTTCAGTGACGGGGAGGCTGTAGGCCGTAGGCATTAGGCTGTAGGTCCTGAGCAGCGCTTCCCGCCCCCTACCTACCGCCCAAGCCCTGCGGCCTGCCGCCTACCGCCTACCGCCTACCGCCTACCGCCTACCGCCTACCGCCTACCGCCTACCG
>VGRQ01000734.1 GCA_016875315.1 Deltaproteobacteria bacterium
CGCCGGGCTCGGCAGGAAGGAGTTCTACGGTCGCGATTTCGTCGTGACCCCGGGGGTGCTCGTCCCCCGCCCCGACACGGAAACGCTGATCGAGGCGCTCTTGCCTCGCTTGCAGGGCGAGACGATCTTCGTGGCCGACGTGGGCTCCGGCACCGGCTGCATCGGGCTCACCCTCGCCCTGGAGAACCCGGCGGTGCGGCTGTACGCCATCGACCTCGCCGACGCGGCGCTGGCCAACACGCGCACCAACGTGGAGAAGCACGGCCTCAAGGAGCGCGTGGGCGTGCTCAAGGGCAACTTGCTGGCGGCGATCCCCGCGAGTCGCCCGGTAGACTGGGTGGTGTCGAACCCGCCCTACATCCCGAGCGCCGACATCGAGGGACTGGAGCCCGAGGTGCGGGTTCACGAGCCCCGGTTGGCACTCGACGGGGGTCGCGACGGGCTCGCCGCCTACCGGCTGCTCGTGCCGCAGGCGGCGGCGCGGGCGCGCGCGGGCGTGGCGCTCGAAGTGGGGAAAGGCCAGGCGCCTGCGGTATCGGAGATGCTGTCGAGGGAGGGGCTCCGAGTGGATGTGTGTCGCGACCTCGCTGGGGTGGCGCGGGTGGTGATTGGGGTGCGGGGGTAGCGGGTCTGGTCATCTCTTGTCGCGAGCCGCCGCCGCCGCAAAACTCGTCGCAGTCTCGCGGCATGATTCCACTCCGGGGAGCGATCATGGCCGCAGCCGCGACGGGACGTCGTATCACGATGATTATGTCGCGACCCGATGCGTTGGTGATCGCCATCGGCTCGTTGCACTGCGGCGGCGCGATCGACCCACCGGATGCCTGGCTCGACGAGTGCGACTCGGGCCACCCATTGGCGTCGCCCCGGCCCGCTCGAGTGCCGGGAGCTCTCGAGCGGTCCCGAGCACTCTGGCTGGTCACCGCGCACCGTGCCACGCTCCTTCGAGGATCCACGCCCGGGCTGAGAGAGGGGGGCTGCGTCGGCCGCCACGGCGAGCCCTTCTCCAGCGAAGAGCCCGACCCTCCTCTGCAGCCCACCACCGGGAGCACCCAGAGCGGCGGATTCTCACCGGCTCGGGCGCGAGCCCCCGGCTATCCGCCGCCCGGCAGGCTGTCGCGACACGGTCATGGCCGAACCGCACAATAAAAGTGTAGGTTTGACCGTAGCCAGACCCCGAGCGGGGGCGGCCAAACCCGGCGACGCCCCCGCAGAGCGGCGGATTCTCACCGGCTCGGGCGCGAGCCCCCGGCTATCCGCCGCTCAACCCGTTGTCGCGACACGGTCATGGCCGAACCGCACAATAAAGGTGTAGGTTTGACCGTAGCCAGACCCCGAGCGGGGGCGACCGAACCCCGCGACGCCCCCGCAGAGCGGCGGATTCTCACCGGCTCGGGCGCGAGCCTCCTAATATCCGCCGCTCGGTACACTGTCGCGACATCGATTCGATTGGACTTCTCACGTAAAGTGTAGGTTCAACCGTGGCGCAGCTCGGCGAGGCGGTGGGATAGCTCCGGGGGGGGGGCACCGAGTGCGGCGGATTCTCACCGGCTCGGGCGCGAGCCCCCGACTATCCGCCGCTCGGCAGGCTGTCGCGACACGACCCCGAGAATCCGCCGCTCGACAGCCGGGGCCTACCTCCGCCCCCGCCGCCCTCCGGGCTTGGTGGCTGGCTGCTTCGAAGGCTCGTAGGTGGGCGGCGGCGTGGCGGGCGCGGGGGCCGGCTGACTAGGCGCGGGCTGGGCCGGGGCCGCAGTCGGACTCGACGGTGTCGCGACAGTCACGGTGCGGTGTGCGTGCCACCACCACCCGGCTCCCAGGGCGCCGGCGAGGCCCATGCAGAGCACCCCGGCCACGAGGATCGCGCCGATCGACAGGCCCAGCCAGCGCACGCCGCTGCCCCGTGACGTCGGCATAGGCGCCGCCGGGCGGGTGACGACGATGGGCCGGTTCGCCCCGGGTGAAACGACGGGCCTCGGCGTCTCGACCCTGGGGACGGCGATCGGCTCGGGCAGCGGTCGCCGGGACGGCGGCGGCGTCGCCGGTGGCGCTGCGGGCGGCGGCAGCGGCGGCGAGTCCCCCGCAACCGGCGACATCGACGGCGACATCGACGGCGACATCGACGGCGACATCGACGGCGACATCGACGGCGACATCG
>VGRQ01000735.1 GCA_016875315.1 Deltaproteobacteria bacterium
TTCCCGGCGCGTCACCTGCTGCCGCACGACCTCTACAAGCCCATCCCCATCGACGAGCACGCCTCGCCGAAGTTCGCGATGATCACCAGCCGCGGCTGCCCCCACGCCTGCGCCTTCTGCCAGAAGTCGAAGTCGGGCTACCGCAGCCACAGCCCCGAGTACATCGCCGACGAGGTGGAGTACCTGGTGCGCGACTTCGGCGCGAAAGACATCGCCTTCGTCGACTCGCTCTTCTGCGCCAGCAAGAAGCGGGTGATGGGGGTCATGGAGGAGTTCAAGCGCCGCGACATCGCCAGCAAGGTGAGCTGGACCTGCTCCTCGCGCGTGGAAGTGGTCGACCGCGAGCTGCTGCAGAACATGAAGGACGCCGGCTGCTGGCGCACGCGCTTCGGCATCGAGTCGGGCTCCGACAAGGTGCTCGACTTCATCAGCAAGGGCATCACCAAGGAGAAGATCCGCGCGGCGGTGACGGCCGCGCACGAGGTGGGCCTGCGCCCGAAGGCCTTCTTCATCGTGGGCCACATGCCCGACACGAGGGAGACCATCGAGGAGACCATCGAGTTTGCCAAGACCCTGCCGCTGCACGACGTGACCGTGCAGATCAACACGCTCCTGCCGAAGACGCCGCAGATGGAGATCTGGGAGCGCGAGGGCACCAAGTGGGGACGGCTGGTGACGGAGTCGACCGACGAGAAGAGCTTCTGGGAGCCCACCTTCGTGCCCTGGGGCCTCGAACCCGACGACATCATCGAGTTCCACCGC
This sequence comes from Deltaproteobacteria bacterium, assembly GCA_016875315.1. Classification (GTDB taxonomy): domain Bacteria; phylum Myxococcota_A; class UBA796; order UBA796; family SXON01; genus SXON01. The sequence continues at coordinate 763 of VGRQ01000735.1, forward strand.
CGTTTCTACCGCGAGTTCTACTTCCGCCCCATCACGCTGGCGCGGCACCTCGAGACGATCAAGAGCTGGCGCGACGTGTACAAGTACGCGAGCGCGTCGAGCCTGTTCAGCTTCCTGTTCTACAACCAGGAGAAGCTGTCGCTGTCGACGATCAAGAGCGCCTTTGGCGTGGCGAGCACGGGCGACGAGGCGGCGGCCTAGCGAGGCCGCCCGCCCGCCCGGCTACTCGGCCGCGTAGACCGAGATCAGCCGCTGGTTCTTGCGGTCCTCGAACTTCACCTTGCCGTCTTGCAGGGCGAAGAGGGTCCAGTCCTTGCCGATGCCCACGTTCTTGCCGGCGTGGAACTGGGTGCCGAGCTGGCGCACGAGGATCGAGCCGGTGGTGACGGCCTGGCCGTCGCCGACCTTGACGCCGCGGTACTGCGGGTTGCTGTCGCGACCGTTGCGGGAGCTACCTTGACCTTTCTTGTGTGCCATTTCAGACCTCGATCGCGTTGATCTTGAGGACGGTCAGCTTCGCGCGCCCGTTCTTCTGCTTGCGACGGCGCTGGCGGTGGATGTAACGGATGTACTCCGTCTTCTCGCCCTGCTCGTGCGCGACGACGGTGGCCGTCACCTTCGCGCCCGCGACCCTGGGGGTACCGACCTGGGGCTTCTCGCCGCCCACCATCAACACGTCGGACAGCTCGACCGAGGCGCCCACGCTGGCGGAGAGACGGTCGACGACCACCTCGGCGCCTTGCGCGACCCGGTACTGCTTGCCGCCGGTCACCACGACTGCGTACATTCGACCTAATCCTGAGAGCGGCGGCTGCTATCGGATACCCGGCTGGGCGTCAAGGCTCGCCGAAGGAGCGCGCGAAGAGGGCGTCGATCGCCGCGCGACCGGGACCGGTGAGCTGGCGGGTGCCCGTCCCGCAGAGGGCGGCGGCGTCGATCACCGGCTCGGCCGCGAACCACTCGTCGCCGGTCCACCGGAACCACTGCTCCTTGTCCTGGTCGAACACCCACAGGCGCTTGTTCCACATGCGCGCCAGCTCCACCGACCAGCCGGTGCCGCCGGTGACGGTGCCGTCTTCCTGGATGGTGCCCACCACGTACACCACCTGCGCGTTGCGCACCTGGTGCCACAGGCTCTGGAGCACGCGCCGGATCGAGGCACTCTCGCTGTAGCCGCGCCGTAGCCGTCGCGACACGTAGGCAAGCGACACGTCGCCCTCGGCCAGCTCGCGCGCGGTGAGCGGGTGCGCGCCGCGCTTGCGCGCCTGGGCGTGACCGTCGAAGGTGAAGTTCACCTCGCGCACGCCGTGGCGCTCCGCCGCCTCGCCGAAGGCCGCCTCGGCGCCGGCCACGCCTCCCGAGTAGAGGGTGCAGTCGGCGGCCTCGGG
>VGRQ01000736.1 GCA_016875315.1 Deltaproteobacteria bacterium
CGGTCGGCGACGTGCGGGTGGTGCGCGACGACGGCACGCGCGCCCACGCGCGCTCGGCGCTGCGCTTCGGCGAGGCCGCCGACGTGGTGGCGGTGCTCCACGGCGACGATGGCGGCGCCACGCTGCAGTGGGCCGAGCGCCCCGACGAGCACCTGGAGGTCCTGGCCCAGGACGACGGCGGCCGCGGGTACACCTGCGTGGGACGCGCCGGCCTCCTCGACATCCCTGTCGAGCTGATGCCCGCCCTCGGCGAGATGGTCACCCTCCGCGCCGTGCGCGACACCGTCACCGTGGTGCCCAACGAGCTGATGGTCCGCGGTCGCGCCATCATCGAGAGCCGCTTCGACATCCACGCCGAGATGTTGTCCGATCGCGCCGCCCCCCGCCTCAGGCCGGCCCCGTCGGTGTGGGAGCCGCGGCGGGTGCTCCGGGTGAGGTCGAGCCTCGGGTAGCTACCGCGCGTCCGGAAACAGGTGGCGGAGCAGGAAGGTCTTCCCGCTGCGCCGCGGCCCCGTGAGCACCACCGCCGGGAACTCGCGCGCCGCCCTATCGATTTCCTCTGCGAGTAGGCGATGAATAACCATGTCGTGAGAATCCTAAACCAGCACCTTACAAAACTCAAGCTTCGTCAAAAACACCTCCTCATCCCAGCACCTCCGCCACCCGCCGCACGCCGCGCACCTGCATCCGCCCCTCGCTCGCCACGCTGGCGGGCACCCAGGCCTGTCGCAAGCCGTGGCGCTCGGCCTCCTTGAGCCGGAGCGAGGGCTGTCCCACGCCGCGCACCTCGCCCACGAGGCCGATCTCCCCGAAGGCCACGAGGTCGGCGGGCAAGGGCTCGCCCCGCGCGCTCGACGCGATGGCCAGCGCCACCGCGAGGTCGGCGGCCGGCTCGTCCACCCTCAAGCCACCGGCCACGCTCACGAAAACGTCGCGCTCGCCGAGGTGGAGACCGGATCGACCGAGCACCGCGAGGATCATCGACAGGCGGCCGCGGTCGAAGCCGATGACGGTGCGCGCCGGGTTTCCCGGTGACGGCTGCCCCACCAGCGCCTGGACCTCCACCAGCACCGGGCGTGCCCCCACCATCGCGCAGGTGACGACGGTGCCCGGGGCACCGGGCAAGCGTTCCTGCAACAGCCGCGCCGAGGCGTCGGGCACCTCCACCAGCCCCTCCTCGCGCATCTCGAAGAGCCCGATCTCGCCGGTGCTGCCGAAGCGGTTCTTCGTCGCGCGCACCACGCGCAGCGCCGAGGCGCCGTCGCCCTCGACGTAGAGCACGGTGTCGACCATGTGCTCCAGCGTTCGCGGGCCGGCGAGGTTGCCCTCCTTGGTGACGTGACCGACGAGGAAGGTCGCGACGTCTTTCTGCTTGGAGATCGACATCGCCCGGCTCGCCACTTCCCGCACCTGCCCGAGGCTCCCCGGGACCCCGTCGAGCTCGGGGCTGTGGACCGTCTGCACCGAGTCGATCACCAGCACCCGGGGCTTGACGTCGTCGACCGCCGCCGACACCGCGTCGAGCGAGGTGTCGGCGAGCAAGTAGAGGGCGTCGCTCATCACGCCCAGGCGCTCGGCGCGCAGGCGCACTTGCCGCGCCGACTCCTCGGCCGAGGCGTAGAGCACCCGGATGCCCTTGCGGGCGAAGGCGTCCATCGTCGTGAGGAGCAGCGTGCTCTTCCCCACGCCGGGATCGCCGCCCACCAGCGTGAGCGAGCCGGTCACCAGCCCGCCACCGAGCACCCGGTCGAGCTCGCCGATGCCGATGCGGAGCCGCACCTCGCTGCCGTCGCCCGCCGCCACCTGCGTGATCGGTCGCGCCGCGCTCGCGACGGGGGCCTTGCGCGCCGGCACCGCCTCGCCGCGCTCCTCCACGAAGCTGTTCCACGCCCCGCAGGCCGGGCACTTGCCCAGCCAGGTCTGCGTGTTGTGACCGCACTGCTGGCACACCAGCACCGACTTGTTCTTCGCCACCTGCCACCCGGAGCGCGCGGGGATGTAGTCGCGCCCCCGCGCCCCGGGAAGGCCCCGCGCTAAGTTGCCGCGTGCTCCTCCTCCTGCTCGGCTGCGCCGAACCCGTCGAGTCGCCGCCGGCGCCCGCGCCTGCCCCGACGCAGCGCCCGCCGCCCGGCCCGCCC
>VGRQ01000737.1 GCA_016875315.1 Deltaproteobacteria bacterium
GGGCTCGCGGCCTCCGGCCACCCTCCCCCGCTGGCGGGGGAGGGGCTGGGGGAGGGGGCTGGGGCGCAGCCGGCGTCGCGCCCACGCTTCCTCTGCGCAGGCGCCCTCGTGGAACACAAGGGTTTCCGCCACGCGATCGCCGCGATGCACGAGCTCGACGGCGAGCTCTGGATCGCCGGTTCCGGCCCGCTCCGGGCCGAGCTGGAAGCGATCGCCGCGCCGCTCGGCGGGCGCGTGCGGTTCCTGGGGCCGGTGGATGATCTCGGGCCCCTCTTCGCCTCGGCCGACGTGTTCGTCCATCCGTCGGTGGAGGAGGCCGCCGGGAGCGTGCTCATCGAGGCGATGGCGGCCGGCGTTCCCGTGGTCGCGACCACCGCCGGGGGGCAGCCGGAGCTGGTGGGCGAGGCGGGGATCCTGGTGCCGCCGGGCAACCCCGGGGCCCTCGCGGCGGCGCTCCGGCGTCCCCGGGTGCGGGGGGAGGGGCGGGCGCAGGCGGCGCGTTTCTCCGTGGAGCAGCTCGTGCAACAGACCACGAGGGCCTACGCGGAGGCGCTCAGCGCACCCGCTCGATGACCACGCGCTCGATGCTGTCGCCCACGCCGATCGCGGCGGCGCCGCGCATCCCCAGCGTGACGCGGCCGAACAGGGTGTAGCCGTAGTCCAGGTGGGGCTGGGGCGACAGCGTGACGAACCACTGGCTGCCGCCGGTGTCGGGGCCCGACAGGGCCATGCCCACCGCGCCCACGTCGTAGCTCTCCGGGGACAGCTCGTCGGGGATCTCGTAGCCGGGGCCGCCCCAGCCGTCGCCGCGGGGGTCGCCCGTCTGGATGACGAAGTCGGGGACGACGCGGTGGAAGACGAGCCCGGCGAAGTAGCCGTCTTCCGCGAGGGTCGCGAAGTTCCACACCGTGAGCGGCGCCAACTCGGGCAACAGCTCGATGCGGATCTCGCCTTGCGTCGTGAACACCCTCGCCGAGCGCACCGCCAGCACCTCGGCAAGGGAGGGGAGCGCGCGCTCGGGGTGTCGTGCCCGTGGCGGGTCGATGCCGAGCATGGGGCCGATGCGCCTGGCCACCTCGGCGAGCTCGGGCGCGTCGAGGTGGCGACGGATGGTCGTCTTGGCCTCGGTGCTCGGGCGCGGCAGGCGACCGGTGGCGTACACCGCGTCGAGAGCCTTCACGCAGGTGATCGCCACCGCCCGGGGATGGCTGCGCTTGCCGAGGGCAGCGAGGAGCGGCTTCTCGAGCACCGGGTCGGGGTGCTCGATGGCCGACTCGGCAGCGGCCTGCACGATCACCGGGTCGCGGGAGCCGAGCAACTCGGTGAGCTCGTTGGCGGTGGGGGGCGACTCGCCCCCGAGCAAGGTGCCGGTGGCGGCGCTGCGGAGGCGAGCGTCGTCGTCGCGCAGCGCCAGGCGCAAGAGCCGGGGGCGCTCGTTCATCGACTCCACGGCGGCGATGCGCACGGCCACCGGCCAGGCCTCGCGCTGGTAGTCGGCGAGGGCAGTGGGCAGGGCGCGCCGGGCGTCGAGGACTCGGAGCGCCGCCGCCTGCTCGGCCGGGCTCCCCGACTCGAGCAGCCGCTTGACGGGATCGAGGGCGGCGCCCTCGCAGCCGATCGAGGCGGCGAGTGCTTCCACGCGCACGCCGGTGTCGGGATCGAGCACGCCGCGATCGATGGTGGGCAGGTCGCAACCGGCCCTGGCCATGGCGCGCAGCGCGGCGATGCGCACCTCGGCCGCCTCGTCGTCGCCGGCATCGGCCACGAAGGCGGGGTCCTTGACGAGAGGGCCCGCCGCGCGCACCAGCCAGGCGCGCACCCGGGGGTCGGTGTCGGACAGCGCGGCGTCGCGGAGCTCCTGCACGGCCTCCGACGAGAGGCCCTCGAGCGGCGCGCGCGCCAGCGCCCACGCCGCGATGCGCCTTGCCTCGCCGATCGGCTTGTCGAGCTGCTTCACCAGCGCCAGCACCACCGCGTCGCTCGACACGCCGGGCACCTTGCGCAGGCCCATCCGGCCCAGCCCCTCGGCGGCCGCCCGCGCCCGCGGCCCGTCTAGCAGCATCACCAGTCGCGACACGTCGTTGGCGTCGCCCACGCGGCCGAGGGCCACCACCAGCGCGTCGTGTACGCGCGCG
>VGRQ01000738.1 GCA_016875315.1 Deltaproteobacteria bacterium
CGCCCACCTGCCGCAGCATCTCGCTGCTCACCTCGCCGGTGTAGGCGCCCTGCTGCTCGGCGTGGAGGTTCTGCGCCGCCACCACGATGCCCGTGTGCTTCAGTCGCGACACCACCGCAGGGAGCGACACGAAGGGCGGCGCCACCCCGACATCGACCGTCGCGTCGCGACCGGCAAGCGCCTTCTTCAACGCCTCTGCCAGCGCGTCGGCCTCCTGGGGCCCCTTGTGCATCTTCCAGTTGCCAACGACAAACTTCCTGCGCATGGGCACCTACTTGTTGCGGTTGCGGATCGCCTTCACGCCGGGGAGGTCCTTGCCCTCGATGAACTCGAGCGACGCGCCGCCGCCGGTCGACACGTGGGTGAACTTCTCGGACAGCCCGAACTTCGCCGCCGCGGCTGCCGAGTCGCCGCCGCCCACCACGGTGTAGCCCTTGCACGCGGCCACGGCCTCGGCCACGCCGCGCGTACCGGCCGCGTAGGCGTCGCGCTCGAACACGCCCATGGGGCCGTTCCAGAAGACCGTCTGCGCGTTGGCGATCACCGCCGCGTAGTTCTGGACGGTCTGCGGACCGATGTCGAGGCCCATCTGGTCGGCGTCGATCTGGGCGACGACCTGGGGCCGCTCGGCGCTGTCGAAGGAGTGGTTCACCACGTGGTCGACCGGCAAGTGCATCGTCACGCCCTTCTCGGCGCAGCGCTCGAGCAGCCGCGTGGCGAGCGCGAGCTTGTCGGCCTCTACCCGCGACTTGCCCACGTCGACGCCCTTGGCCTTGAGGAAGGTGTAGGCCATCGCGCCGCCGACGATCAGCTCGTCTACCCGGGAGAGCAGCGCCTCGATCACCAGGATCTTGTCGCTCACCTTGGCGCCCCCGAGGATGCCCACGTAGGGGCGGGCGGCGCCGCCGACGCAGCGGCCAAGCGCCTCGAGCTCCTTGCCCACGAGGAAGCCGACGCCGGCCTGCTCGAAGTGGTTGACGACGGCGGCGATGCTGGTCTCGCCACGGTGCATCGCCCCGAAGGCGTCGTTGACGTACACCTCCCCGAGCCGCGCGAGCGCCTGGGCGAAGGCCTCGTCGCCGCCCTTCTCGCCCGCGTGGAAGCGGAGGTTTTCGAGCAGCATGACGCCGCCGGGCACCAGCTCCTTGGTCATCGCCTCCACGTCGTCACCCACGATGTCGTGGGCGAACAGCACCTCGCCGTCGAGCAGCTCGGCCAGCCGGGCCGCCACGGGCTCGAGCGAGAGCGCGGGATCGATGCCACTGGGCCGCCCGAGATGGGAACACACCACCACGCGGCAGCCCTTCTCCCGGAGGTACTTGATCGTCGGCAGCGCCGCGACGATGCGCGTGTCGTCGGTGATCTTGCCGTTGTCCAGAGGCACGTTGAAGTCGACACGCAGGAGCACGCGCCGCTGGGCGAGGTCGAGGTCGGCGAGGGTGGGGACCTTCGACATGGCCTAGCTCCGCGCGATCTTGCGGCAGAGGTCGACCATGCGGTTGGAGAAGCCCCACTCGTTGTCGTACCAGGACAACACCTTCGCCATCCGGTCGCCCATCACCGCGGTGAGCTCGAGGTCGACGATCGAGGAGTGAGGGTTGCCGTTGAGGTCGAGCGACACCAGCGGCGCCTTCACCGCCGCGAGGACGCCCTTCATCGGGCCAAGGGCGGCGGCGCTCAGCGCGGCGTTGATCGCGTCTTTGCTGACGGGCTTCTCGGTGTTGAACACGAGATCGACCACCGACACGTTCGGCGTGGGCACGCGGATGGCCAGGCCGTTGAGCTTGCCCTTCAGCTCGGGGAGCACCAGGCCCACCGCCTTCGCCGCGCCCGTCGAGGTGGGCACCATCGACAGGGCCGCCGCGCGGGCGCGCCGCATGTCGGCCTTCTTGTGCGGGGCGTCGAGCAGGTTCTGGTCCATCGTGTAGCTGTGAATCGTCGTCATCAGGCCCTGCACGATGCCGAACTCCTGGTGCAGCACCTTCGCGAAGGGCGCGAGGCAGTTCGTGGTGCAACTCGCGTTGCTGATCACGCGGTGCTTCGACAGGTCGAGCATGTGGTCGTTGACGCCGAGGCACACGGTGATGTCCTCGCCCTCGGCCGGGGCCGAGATGATCACCCGGCCGGCACCG
>VGRQ01000739.1 GCA_016875315.1 Deltaproteobacteria bacterium
CTTCTCCGCCGCTGGGCCTGGGTGGGCCTCGCGGCGCTGGTGCCGCTGGCCTACCTGGTGCTCGCGACGCTCGACCCGGCGACGGGCCAGTGGAAGGAGCAGAGTTGGGTACGGTGGGCGATATACCTGCCGTTTTTCGCTAGTCTCGCCCGCGAGCTTCCGCGACCTAGGTGATACATCCCGGCATCGAGCGGAGCGAGCGCGTGGGCCTGGACCTCAAGATCGCGGGTGGAACCATCGTCGATGGCAACGGCGACGTGCCCTTCGTGGCCGACGTGGGCATCCGCGATGGTCGCATCGTGGAGATCGGCAAGCTCGGCGCGGCGCGCGAGACCATCGACGCGGCGGGCGCCGTGGTGACCCCGGGCTGGGTGGACATCCACACCCACTACGACGGGCAGGCCTCCTGGGACGCCGACCTCGCCCCCTCCTCGCTCCACGGCGTGACCACCTGCGTGATGGGGAGCTGCGGCGTGGGCTTCGCGCCCGCCCGCGCGCGCGACCGCGAGGCGCTCATCGCGCTGATGGAGGGCGTGGAGGACATCCCGGGCAGCGCCCTGGCCGAGGGGATCCGGTGGGGCTGGGAGAGCTTCGCCGAGTACATGCACGCGCTCGACGCGATGCCCCACGCGATCGACTTCGCCGCGCAGGTGCCCCACGACGCGCTCCGCGTGTTTGCCATGGGCGAACGGGCCGTGGCCAACGAGGCGGCCACCGAGGCCGACATCGCCGCGATGCGCAGCGAGCTTCGCGCCGCCTTGCTTGCCGGGGCGGTGGGTTTCTCCACCGGCCGCACCGACAACCACCGCGCCCGGAGCGGCGCCGCCACCCCCGCCTCGGAAGCGAGCGCCGGGGAACTAGAAGGAATCGCGGGGGCTTTCTCGGGGCTCGGGCGGGGGGTGCTCCAGGCCGTGTCGGACTTCGACATGGGACGCGGCCCCGAGCCCTTCGACGGCGAGTTCGACGTGCTCGAGTCGATGGCACGGGCCTCGGGAGGGCGGCCGCTCTCGATCTCGCTGAGCCAGCGCGACGGCGACCCCGGCCAGTGGAAGCGAATCCTGGCTCGCGTCGACGAGGCGACGGCGCGGGGCCTCGACCTGCACGTGCAGGTCGCGCCCCGGGGCATCGGCGTGCTGCTCGGCCTGGGTTGCACCTACCACCCCTTCATCGGCAAGCCGAGCTACCAGGCGCTAGCCTCGCTCCCCCTGGCCGAGCGGGTGGCGGCGATGCGCGATCCAGCGGCGCGGGCGCGCATCGTGAGCGAGCCGAGCGTGGCGGTGTCGGGCGACGGGAGCGCCATCCCGCCGCTGGTCGACCACCTGCTCGCCCAGCTCGACCGTCTCGCCTTCCGCATGTTCCGGCTGGGTGACAACCCCGACTACGAGCCGCCCGCCTCCGCGTCGATCGGCGCGCGGGCGCGGGCCCAGGGCGTGGCCCCGGTCGAGGCGCTCTACGACGCCCTCCTGGAGCGCGCCGGGCAGGAGCTGGTGTACTTCCCCATCTTCAACTACGCGAGTTTCGACCTGGAGCCGGTCTACGAGATGATGAGCCACGCGCGCGCCCTGCCCGGCCTCAGCGACGGCGGCGCCCACGTGGGCACCATCTGCGACGCGAGCTTTCCCACCTTCTACCTCTCGCACTGGGTAAAGCAGCGCGGCCGCTGGCCGATCGAGCGGGCGGTGCAGTTCCTCAGCGCCCGGCCGGCCGACTTCATCGGCTTCGGCGATCGCGGCCGGGTGGCCGTCGGCCAGCGCGCCGACCTCAACGTGATCGACCTGTCGCGACTGCGGCTTTACGGCCCCCGCATGGTGCGCGATCTCCCCGCCGGGGGCCAGCGCCTCTTGCAAGACGCCGACGGCTACGTGGCCACGCTGGTGGCCGGGCAGGCCATCGCCCGGGGCGGGCAGCTCACCGGCGCTCGCCCCGGTCGACTGGCTCGGGCCGGGTAGGGGCCGGTGTACGCCACTCCCGCCGAGGCCGTCGCCGCTCGCCCGCCGCCCCGGGCGCGGCGCGCTGCCATCGCCGTTCCCGACGGCACTCGCCCCGTCGACGTGGGCGCCGCGCTCGATGCCCTGCGGCCCTACTGCGACGACGCGGTGGTGGTCATCGGCCTCGGCCTGCACCGCCGCAT
>VGRQ01000740.1 GCA_016875315.1 Deltaproteobacteria bacterium
CATGGTTTTCATGGAGAGCAAGTCGAGCGTGGGGTCGGGGTGGGGCGGGGTGGTCGAGGGCGACGAGGTCGGGTTCGGCCGCAGCATCGCCACGGGCGACCTGCGGATGAACGCGATCGCTACACGACGCGACGGTCGTTTCGGATACCGAGCGATCAACGCGGGCGATGTCGCGGGCGACGGTTCCTCATGGTTCGCCGTCGCAGGGCCGGGCGACGACGAGAATGGCACTGGCGCGGGCGCCGTGGCGCTCCTCCCCGTCCCGGACTAGCGGCGACGAAGTACGAGGATACCGAATCTCCCCCAGTTGACAACCGCAGGGGCGTTCGCGAGGGCCGCGTCGAGCGGAGCGAGCACGCGGGCGGCAAGCAGGCCTGGCACGCGCGAGGGACCATCGTCCGGCACGAACGCACCGACCTGGTGCTGGGCAACCAGCGCGAAGTGAGAGGCGAAGGCCTCCCGGTAGAGCACGTCCGGCCGCCAGGTGTGGTGATCCACGGGCGTTCGACCAACTCGCACCACGCGCGATCGCTGGCGCCAGTGGCTGAGTGCCTGGCGCCATCGCGCCCTCGCCAGGTCGCTCAGGCGATCGTACACCCCGCCCGGCGTGAGGAAGTGGACCAGCAACAGGCCCCCCGGGACAAGTTGCCTCGCCGCCGCGCCCGCGAATCGGCCCGGCGAGCTGACGGTATTGATCGCTGCAAACCCAGAAATGATCGCATCGAATGGCGCGGCAGGGTGACAGAAGTCCGCGAGGTCACCCTGCGAGAACTCGGCATCAACTCCCTCGCGCAGCGCCGCGGCGCGCGCGACGTCCAGCATCCCGCTTGAGATGTCCATTCCCCACGCCCTCACCCCGCGCCGGGCGAGCGCCAGAGTGTCGATCCCCGTGCCACACCCGGCGTCGAGCACTCGTTGCCCCGGAACCACCCACCGCTCGCACACCCCACTCCAGAGGCGCCGGTTTGCGCTGACAAAGAGCGAGTCATACTCTGCGGCGGGGGTGTCATAGGCATCGGCGACCGAACTCATCGGGGCCGCCACGCGTGGAACAGCGAGGGGCCGCTCGGCCGTGTCTCGGCGTGCAACACGCGAGCGACAACCAGCACCCGGTCATCCATGTGTCGCGACTCCTCCACACCACACTCCAGCCAGCCCTCGGCGATGTCGAGGCGAGGCGCATCGATGTACACCGCAGGGCGGGCCTGGAGGCCCATCGCCTCGCGCTTGTTGCCATCGCGACCGCTCCGGGCCCCGGCCTCGAGAATCACCGACTCGTGCGCGGCGCTCACGAAGTTCACCAGGAACGCGCGCGCCGCGAGCAGCACCCCCGTCCCGTGGGCGCCGGCGGCAATCGACAGCGCGTAGCGTGGTGGCTCGAAGCCGAGCGGCATGTGCAGGTCCACGGGCCACAGGGCCTCCTCGTCCCGGTGCCGAGCGGTGACAAGCACGACCTGGCGCGGCACGAGGTAGGCCCCCCGCGTAAACTCCGACGCCCCCCCCACGAGACCGAGCCGCACGCCAACCCGGCGTGCGCGCGCCAGGAGCCGACGCCCCCCGAGCACTCCCCTACATGTTCCCGATCAGCGCGTCGCCGAACTCGCTGCACTTGAGCAGGGTGGCGCCTTCCATGAGGCGATGGAAGTCGTAGGTGACGCGCTTCTCGCCGATCGTCTTCTTCATCGAGCTGACGATCAGGTCGGCGGCCTCGTTCCAGCCGAGGCGGCGGAACATCATCTCGCCGGAGAGAATGACGCTCGAGGGGTTCACCTTGTCGAGCCCGGCGTACTTGGGCGCGGTGCCGTGGGTGGCCTCGAAGATCGACAGGCCGTTGAGGTAGTTGATGTTGGCGCCCGGCGCGATGCCGATGCCGCCCACCTGCGCGGCGAGCGCGTCGGAGCAGTAGTCGCCGTTGAGGTTGAGCGTGAGGATGACGTCGTACTCGTCGGGGCGGAGCAGGATCTGCTGGAGGAAGGCGTCGGCGATGCTGTCCTTCACCAGCAGCTTGCCCGCGGCGAGGGCGGCCTTCTGTGCCGCGTTCGCGGCGGCCTCGCCGTCTTTCTCCTTGATCCGGTCGTACTGCGCCCAGGTGAACACCCGGTCGCCATACTCGCGCTCGG
>VGRQ01000741.1 GCA_016875315.1 Deltaproteobacteria bacterium
GCCGCGCCCACCCCGGTCGCGACAAAGAAGAGGTAGAGGTGCTCGCGGATACCCCGGGCAGCACGGCGTGCGACGCCGATCATGCGCGGGCCCTCGGGCCGGCACCGGCCACCAGCTTGCCGTCCACCAGGCGCAGGCGCCGGTATGGGAATCGATCCATCAGGCCCACGTCGTGAGTGGCTACGAGCACGGTGGTGCCGCGGAGGTTGATGGCCTGCATGATCTCCATCACCTCGACCGCCATCGCGCCGTCGAGGTTGCCGGTGGGCTCGTCGGCCAGGAGGATGGGCGGGTCGTTGACGATGGCCCGGGCGATGGCCACGCGCTGCTTCTCGCCCCCGCTGAGCACGCCCGCCGGGTCGTCTTCCCGGCCGCGCAGTCCCACGATGTTGAGCACGGCAGGCACGCGACGCCGCACCTGTTCCTCGGCCGCGCCGATCACCTCCAGCGCCATGGCCACGTTCTGTCCCACGGTGCGCCGGGGGAGGAGCTTGAAGTCCTGGAACACGATCCCCATGTTGCGACGCAGGGTTGGCAGGGAACGCCGGTCGAGCTTGCTCACGTCCACGCCCCCGATCAACATCTTCCCCGAGCTCGGCAGCTCGGCCCCGTACAGGAGCTTGAGAAGCGTTGACTTCCCCGCGCCCGACGGGCCGGTGATGTAGACCATCTCGCCCTTGTCGACGGTGACGGACACATCCCGCAGGGCATCGCGGTCACCGTAGCTCTTGACGACGTGGTACAGGCGAATCACGGGGCCGATAGGTATCACGCCCCCCCGGAGCTCCCGTGCGCGTGGCGGTATTCGGCGGCAGCTTCAACCCTCCGCACGTGGGCCACGCGATGGTGGCCGCGTGGGTCCGCTGGGTCGACCTCGCGGATGCAGCGTGGCTGGTCCCTGCCTACCAGCATGCCTTCGACAAGGCGCTGGTGCCCTTCGACCGGCGGCTGGCGGCCTGCGAGGCGCTGTGCGCGCGCCTGGGCCCGGACTTTCTCGCGTGTGATATCGAGTCGCGACTACCCACGCCCTCGTACACCATCAACACCCTGCGCGCCCTGCGCGAGCGGCACCCGGGGCTCAGCTTCCGGCTTCTCCTTGGCGCCGACAACCTCGCCGCCGTCCACAAGTGGCGCGCCTGGCCCACCATCGAGGCCGAGTTCTCACCGATCATCGTGGGGCGGGGAAACGCAGGTCCCGACGGGGCCCCTCGCTTCCCCGACATCTCCTCCACCGACATCCGGCGGCGCGTGACCGAGGGCCTCCCCGTCGACCACCTCGTCCCTCGCGACGTGCTCGATGCCTGGCAGCGCTAGGCGCCGCTAGCGGTCGCCGACGGCCACCTCGGTCCACGGCCCGAGGGGATCGTTGCCAAGGTTTACCGCGAGGAAACTGCGGAGGTGCGGCTGGGGCAGCTCCACGAGGCGAATCAAGCAGCGGGTGCCGTGGGAGACGTCGTTGAGCTCGAACCAGCGCGCCGCGAGGGGAACCCGCACCCCGGTGGGATGCACCTGGCCGAAACGAAGCCGCAAGGCGAGGGCCTCGCCCGCGGCCTGCCTCGCCTGCGGCGACTCGGGCAGGCGGAAGCTCGAGTCGGCGCGGACCATCTCGTGCCCGAGCAGCACCACCGAGAAACACCCGTCGAGGAAGGTGCGCACCGTGCGCAGCTGCTGGGCCACCAGCAACGAGGTGTCGACGTCGTCGGGCAGGGCCTCGGGCACGGTGCCGACGAAACAATCGAGCACGCGCTCGATGTACGTCGGGGGGTGATCCGGGTGCCAGACACGCACGCGACCGGCCATGCCTCCATCCTACCTGACAACCGGGGGGCTCGCGTGGTTCCCTGCATCGCGCCCGGCTAGGCGGCGAGGTGGCCAAGCCCCTCGTCTGCTTCGACATCGACGGCACCCTGGTGCGCACCCGGGGCGCCGGCCGGGAGGCCCTCGACGAGGCCTTCGAGGCGCTGCACGCCTGGCCCAGCGCCACCGAGGGCGTCCACGTGGCCGGCGCCACCGACGACGTGATCTGCCGCGACGTGGCCGCGCGCTTCGGCCACCAATGGCACGTTGAGCACACCATCGCCTTGCGCGATCGCTACCTCCTCGCGCTGGCGGTA
>VGRQ01000742.1 GCA_016875315.1 Deltaproteobacteria bacterium
CGCCGACGATGAGGGTGCCGGCGGCGCCACGCTGGCCGGCCGGGCGCCCGGCAGCCTCGCCGTCGCGGCGCGCTTCGAATTCCTCCCCAGCGGCGGCCGGCTCGAGCTGCGCTTCGACGATGGCGTTGCCCGCGCGATCGACCTGCCGGAACTGCGGGCGCGCCTGTTCGCGGTGCTCCTCGCCACGGGCGGCGGCTTTGCCCCGGGTGACGACGTGCCAGACGAGGTGGTCGTCGCGGGCGTCTGGCCTCGGAGCGGGCCGCGCGACCGGGGAGATCTCAACCAGCTCGTGCACCGCGCGCGCCGCGACCTCCTCGCGGCGGGGGTCGACCCGGAGCGTGTGTTGCACCGTCCCCGGCGAGGGGGCTCGATCCGGCTGCTCCTGGCGCCAGGGGCGGCGGTCCGGGTGGCCTAGCGCGGGCGCGGTAGAGTAGGCCGGATGACCGAGGTCGACCGCCGAGCGGCCACCCGCCCCTACGCGGCGCCGGGCGCGCCCACGCCACCCGCGCGCCCCGGGCCTACCTTCCTCGTTGGCGAGGAAGCCGCCCGCGCCCGCAGCTTCGGCCTCATCATCATGCAGCTCTGCCTGCTCGTGCTCGCCTGCGTGCCATGCCTCGGCCAGGCGTGGCCGCTCGATCTCGCCGTGAGCGGCGCGCTGCTCGGGCTCGGGAGCGTGTCGGCAGGCTGCGGCATCTACGCCTGGCGCGTGCGTCGCTACCCCCTGGGGCTCTTCCGTGTGCACGGCGCGGTGGCGGTGCTTGCTGCCCTGGTGATCCAGTACTACCTCGGTGTTTTCTCTCCCACGGCGGTGGCGGTGGCGCTCGGCCTCGCCTTCTTCGGCCAGGGCAACGACGGGCTCACGGCCTGGGGCATCGGCGTCGGCGCCGCGGGGAGCTACGCCCTGCTCGCCGCCCTGCTCACCGCCGGAGTGGTGGAGGACCGCGGGGTCTTCGCCGCGGTGGACGCCCCGCTCGCGGGCAAGATCTTCATGATGCTGGTGGTGCCGATCGTGATGTTGCTCACGGTGGCCCAGGCCCGGGCCAACCGGCGAGCCACGCGCGCCCTCGTGGCGCAGGTGGCCGAGGCCACCCGCGAGGCCGAGGGCGAGGCGGCCCGCCACCGCGAAGTGGCCAAGGAACTCGACGCGGTGCGGCAGGCCGGGGTGATGCAGCCCGGGCGATGGACGGGAGAGACGCTCGGCGGCGCGAGGCTGGGCGGCGTCCTCGGTCGTGGGGCCACCGGCGAGGTCTACGCCGCCTTTGACTCGGCGGGCAACGCGTGCCTCGCGGTGAAGGTGCTCCGGCCCGGTCTCCTCGGCGACCCCGTGGCCCTCGCTCGATTCGAGCGCGAGGGGCGCATCGCCGCCGGGCTCACCTCGCCCCACGTCGTGCGCGTGCATGGCTGTGGCCACGCCGAGGATGGCACGCCCTTCATCGTGATGGACCGCGCCGTGGGCGACGATCTCGGGGCCGTCTTGCGCGAGCAGGCGAGGTTGCCAGAAACCGAGATCCTGCGCCTCATGTCGGAGGCGGCGCACCCGCTCGCCGAGGCACACCAGTGGGGCGTGGTGCACCGCGACATCAAGCCCTCGAACCTGCTCCTCGCGCAGGAAGGGGGTCGCACCCGCTGGAAGCTGCTGGACTTCGGGATCGCGGCGTTCTCGGGTTCCGACACCACCGTCACCCGCCAGGGCGAGGTGGTGGGCACGCCGAACTACATGTCGCCCGAGCAGGCCCGCGGCATGCCGATCGACGAGCGATCCGACCTCTACTCGCTCGGCGCCGTCGCCTACCGCGCGCTCACCGGGCCGGTGCCGCACGAGGCGCCGACCCCCATCCTCACGTTGATCCGCATCACCGAGGGACGCCCAAAGTCGCCCCGCAGCCTCGCGCCCTCGATCTCGCCGGGCATGGGCGACCTGCTGGCGCTGTTGCTCGCGCCCGAACCCGAGCTGCGGGTGCAGAGCGCGAGCGAGCTCCGTGCGCTTATCGACGAGCTGCGGGCCCACCGGGGCGTCGAGGTGCGCCGGCGCGCGGCGCGGGCGCTGGCCCAGTCGGGCTGGGGGGCCTGATCGGCCACCTCACCTGGGGTGGACGATCCACCACATGGTCGC
>VGRQ01000743.1 GCA_016875315.1 Deltaproteobacteria bacterium
CCGACGAGAACCTGGTGGGCCTCGCTCGCGCCCTCGGCGTGGCGGCCGCCCCGAGCACCCGCTCGCCCTCGCCGCTGGTGCTCGGGATGGTGGGGGCGGTGCTGGTCGGGGGCGCGGTGGTGGCGTGGGGGCTGGGGCGGGGCGACGAGGGAGCGGCGGCGACATCGACATCGGTATCGACGGGGACGGCGACATCGACGGCGACGGCGACATCGACATCGGCGGGGACGGCGACAGCGGAAGCTCCGGCGACATCGACAGCGACATCGGAAGCGACGACTTCGGCATCGGCCGCGCCGGCGACATCGACGGCGACATCGGCGGGGACGGCGACATCGACAGCGACATCGGAAGCGACGACTTCGGCATCGGCCGCGCCGGCGGCGGTGCCTGCGCCGGCGAAGGAGGGCGCGCCCGCCGCGGCAGCGCGGACGGCGAGTCGATCGCCTTGTTCCGGCTACTACTACGCCGGGCGCTCGTCCCCGGGGGGCGCGGGGGACACGATCACTCTTGGTCGCGACGCGCGGGTGCGCGCCGACTACCCGCGCGCGGACAACGGGCACAACGCCGCGGCGCCAGAGCGGTGCGTGCTCGCTCGCGGCACGGTGATCGTGCTCAGCCGCGCGCCGATCGACGCGTCGAACGGGCACTACTGGGTGCCGGTGGGCGAGCCGTAGGCGGGCGTCGAAGGGGCACGACTGGGTGCCGGTGGGCGATCCGTGGGCGCGCGTCGAAGGGGCGCGACTGGGTGCCGGGATGAACGTAAGTCGGCAGGATCCCCCACATCCCCCCGAGTTGTGTTCATCGATCGTGAACGCAAGTCGGCAGGATCAGGGGGATCCTCCCGAGTTGCGTTCACGAATCGACCCGGAGGATGAACGCAAGTCGACAGGATGCCAGGGATCCCTGCGACTTAGGTTCATCGGCGAGCGCGGCGAGACCCGAGACCCGAGCGCCGAGACGCGAGCCCCGAGCCCGAGACCCCAGACCGAGCGCCGAGCCAGAGCCCGAGACCGAGACCGAGACCCGAGCGGCGAGGCCCGAGCCCCGAGCCCCGAGCCCCGAGCCCGAGCCCGAGCCCGACACCCGAGCGCCGAGCCCCGAGGCCAACACCCGAGGCCCGAGCCCCGAGCCCAAGACCCCTTGCCCCTCCCCGCGTCGTGCCTACCCTGCCGCGCCATGTCGTCCCTCGGCTTTCACCTCGTGCTGCGCCTCGGCGACGATCGCGTCATCGCGCCCTCCCGCGCCGCGCGTCGCCGCTGGGCGAGCCAGCTCTGCGCCCTCGCGCGCACCTTCGAGATCGTGGCATGGAAGCTGGCCGACACGCACATGCACATCGTCTTGCGCGCGTCGGAGGCCGAGGCCCACGAGCTGGTGCGGAGGCTCCGCATCTGGGTGGCGCTCGCCCTGTCCCCCGGGGTCCCGCTGGAAGTGCAGCGTTTGAAGCCGCTCGCAGGCCAGTCACACCTCGAGGCGGCCTTCCACTACGCCCTCCGGCAAGACGACCACCACGGCGTCGAGACCGACACCTACCAGGACAGCAGCTCGGTGCTCGACGTCCTCGGGCTGCGCGTACACGCGCCCGAGATGCCACGCCGGGTGCGCGAGGCCTTGCCGCGCCTCCGGCGCGAGGCCCTGCTCCAGTACCTGTCGATCGACACCCTCGCCGAGGCCGTGTACCCGGAGCACCTCGCCGAGGCCGCTGCCGGCGCCTGGGCCGTCGAGTCACTTCGCGGTCGCGATGCGCTCGCCGTCGCCGCGCGGCAGGCCGCGGTGGGAGCCGCTCGAGACATTGGCCCGGTCGCGACAGCGAGAGCACTTGGCATCACGCCGCAGGCCGCGTGTCGCC
This sequence comes from Deltaproteobacteria bacterium, assembly GCA_016875315.1. Classification (GTDB taxonomy): domain Bacteria; phylum Myxococcota_A; class UBA796; order UBA796; family SXON01; genus SXON01. The sequence continues at coordinate 1,850 of VGRQ01000743.1, forward strand.
TCGCCAAGGCGATCGCCGACCCCCGCGAGGTGCGCGCCGTGCGCCTGCAGATGGCGTTCCGGGCCGCGCGACCGCTGGGCGCGAGCTTCGAGGCCGAGCCGCGCGCGGCGCTGCCAGCCTACGCGAGCAAGCCCTCGATGTACGCGTCGGCCCGCGCGTAGCTCCAGGGCTCCAGCACCACGGCCGGCGCGGCGAGGCTCGGGTCGACGCCGCGTTGCCGACACCGCTCCGCCACGTAGCGGCGGCGCCCGCGACCCACGGG
>VGRQ01000744.1 GCA_016875315.1 Deltaproteobacteria bacterium
CACCAGCACCAGCGAGGGGTCGGCGGCGCGGTCGAGCGCGCTCCCGATGCCGGCCGTCGGCAGGCCGTCGGCATCGATCACGATCACGCCCGCGTCGCGATGGGTGATCAGGACGCGCGCCGCCTCGAAGAGCGACAGCTCGGCCACCTGCGCGCCCTCGCGCCGGGCCGCCCGCACCGCCTCGTCGATGAGGGTGCGTCGCCCCGAGCCCGGCGGGCCGTACACCACCACCAGGCCGCCCTCGCCCCGCACCGCCTCCACCACCGCTCGTCGCAAGCGTTCGCGCTCGTCGAGCATCCCGACCACCGGCGTGCGCACCGTGGTCAACAGCGCCATCTGCGCGCTGCGCGCCATGTCGGCGGCCGAGCGCGGCCGAGCCTCGGGCGACCAGGCGAGCGCCTCGAGGACTAGCTCGTCGAGGCCCGCTGGCAGGTCGGCTCGCACGCTCCCCGGAGGCAGCGGCAGATTGGTGGCCGCCGCCCAGCCGAGCTGCGCGGCGGTGCCGCGATCGTAGGGGGGGCGCCCCGTGGTCATCGCGTAGAGCATCGCGCCCAGCCCGTACACGTCGCTGGCGACGGTCGCGTTCTCTCCGCGCAGGCGCTCCGGCGCCACCCAGCCCAGCGCGCCGTTGGGGCCGCGGACATCGGCGCCCACGTCGAGCACGTGGGGGCGACCGTCGGGATCCACGAGCACGTTTGCCGGGCTCAGGTCGCCGTGGAGCACGCCCGACTGGTGGATGGCCTGCACCGCGCCGGCGAGGCGGGTGAAGGTGTCGACGATCTCGGTGAGGCTACGCCCGTGCGCCCACGACGTGATGCGCTGGCCCTCGGCGTAGGCCCTCACCATCCAGTGGCCACCGGGATCGGCATCGACCAGGCCCGGCACGCTCGGGTGGCTCACCGCCCCCAGCGCCGCGATCTCCGCGTGCAGGGATCGTCCCGGGGCGGCCAGCTTCAGCGCCACCAGTCCCTCGGGGCCCTCGGCCTGCCACACCTCGCCCGCGGCCCCCGTGCCAAGTCGGCGCACGCGCGTGAATGCCGAGGGCTCCATCTGTCGTACACCCGGATAATCCGACCGGAGGAGTCCAGCCGATGTTCAGTGCCCTGCTCACGATCGTCCACCCCGCGCTCGCCGACGAGCTCGCGTTCCCCGCCCAGGCCGAGGTCGCCGTCGATCCGGCAAGCGACGAGGCGGCTGGCAAGAAGAAGGACAAGGACAAGGACGGCAAGGACAAGGACAAGGACGGCAAGGGCAAGGGCAAGGACAAGGACAAGGACGACGACAAGATGAAGATCGCCGGCTTCACCGTCGAGCCCTACGTCTCGCCCGGTGGCGGCGTGCAGATCGACACCTCGGGCGGCACGGCCGTTACCGCCGGTGCCGACGTGGGCGTGATCTACACCAAGAAGAAGCTGGAAGGCAATCTGTACCTTGGCGGCGCCTACATCACCGGCGAGGGCGTGGAGGGCTTCGACGTGCACCTCGGCAACACGCTCGCGTACCGGGCCGACTACTGGGGGATCGGCGGCGGCCTCGCCATCACCTACAACGGCCAGACCGACACCGAGACGGGCAAGGACATCCTCGCCCCGGCCCTCGGCGCCCAGATCCCCGTCGACATGAAGGTGGGACCGAAGAAGTACTACGCCACCGCGGGCGTCACGCCGTCCTGGTACTTCGACGACGCCCGCAAGCCCGACCCGGGCGAGGTGCCGCTGGGCGACGAGTTCGAGTGGCGCGTGGGCGCCGGCCTGAAGATCGGCGACTTCAAGGGCGAGATCGGCTACGCCACGCTGTACACCTCGGCGGGCACCTACAGCACGCCGGTCCTCAGCGTGGGCTACAACCCGTAGCGGCTAGGGCAGCGCCAGCATCGCGTCGAGGGGGCGCTTCGCGGCGAGGCGGAGCGCCTCGTCCATTTCCAGCCGTGGCTGGAGGTCGCGGAGAGCGAGGTACATTTTCTCCAGCGTGTTGCGCTTCATATGCGGGCACTCGTTGCAGGAGCAGGACTCGTCCTGGCCGGGGAGGGGAATCAGCTCCTTGCCGGGCGCGGCCTTCTTCATCTGGTGGAGGATGCCCGGCTCGGTGGCCACGATGAACGACGGCGCG
>VGRQ01000745.1 GCA_016875315.1 Deltaproteobacteria bacterium
GCTGTCCCGAGTTGCGCCGCCAGCTGCGAGGCCGCCTCGCGCGCCCTCTCGCCGGTGAGCGGCTGGAGCTGCGCGAAACCGCGGGCGCGGATCGACTGGATGTGAGCGCCCTCGCAGCGATCGGTCGCGGGGCAGGCACGACAGCGCAGCGACTTGGCGCGATACATCGACTCGATGTATCGATCGACAAAAGCGTCGATACCTAGCTGGCCTTGCTCGTGATACATGTCGAGATGTATCAGTCTCGGGGCCGGCTCGATGCGGGCTCCGGGGCAGAGGCAAGCCGGCAGGTTCTGCGCGCGGGTGCCCGGGGGGAGGGCACGGAACAGCGCCGCCCAGTCGGGCTCGTGGGCGGCGGCCTCGGAGGCCCGGGCGAAGGTGGTGCCGTGGATCACGTGCCGCGACGTGAGCACGCCCGGGTGCTCGACGAGCCAGGCGGCGAGGGCCCGGTCGGCATGCACCTCGATATCGACGTCGCCGGGGATCTCGACATTGCCGGGCAACGACAGGTGCTCCGGCCGCGTGGCGACCACGCGAGAGCCCGGGGGAAGGTCGATCCCCACCGCGTCGTCGGCGTGCAGGTACAGGGGACGGTCGAGCACGGGGGGCCGTCCCCGGCCGCCGAGCCACCGGGCCCCGGCGCCGAGGTGGGCGAGGTCCCATCGATCGCCCACGTCGAACACGTCGACCCTGCCCTCGCGGTGGGCGCGGACGTGGGTGTCGAGGGCGGTGCAGAAGGGCTCGATGAAACAGTGGGGGCAGCGTTCCCTGTCGCGACAGTCGATGGGGGCGCCCTCGTCGAGGTAGCGGCGGAACTGCACGCGACGGCCGCCCACCTCGTCGAGCATCTTGTGGGGGTCCTGGATCAGCTCCTCCATGCCCTCGAGGTGCGACACCGGGAAACGGTTGGTCCACACGTGAAAGCCCGGGTGCCGCGCGAGTCGGAACACGCGGCGTAGCGACTCGGCGTGGGCATCCACGTCGTAGAACAGCTCGTCGCGGTGCTCGAAGGCGACCCCCTGTGGGATCACGTGGAGCAGGTCGAACTCGCGCACGCCCACCCGCGAGCACAGGGCCACGATCGCCTCGAGGTGCTCCACGTTCTGCTTGTTGATGCACACGTCGACGTTGACCACCACCCGCCCGTCGCGCACGGCGCGGATCATCGCGCGCATCAGGTTCTCGAAGCCGTTCTTCGTCTTGGTGAGGCGGTCGTGCAGCTCCGGGGTGTGGCCATGCAGGCTGAAGGTGATCTCGTCGAGCCCCGCGTGGACCGCGGCGAGGAAGAAGTCGCGGTCGGCCAGGCGCTGGCCGTTGGTGACCGTCTGCACCCAGCGGTAGCCGGCCTGCTTGCCGAAGCGCACGACGTCGTGGAAGCGGGGGTGGATGGTGGCTTCGCCGCCGCTCACCACCAGCCGGGTAGCCTGCTTGTCGTCGCGACCGCGCCGCACCTCGGTGCAGATGTCGTCGAAGGCCATGAAGCGGCCGTCCTGGGCCTCGGCGTCGAGGCAGAACACGCACTTGCTGTTGCAGGCGGCGGTGAGGCGCACCCAGTGTTTGGCCTCGTTCGCGACGGCCTCGTGGTCGATGGTGACGGCAACAGCGTCGTTCATGGCAGGGTAGGTCACCGTAGCATGCTCCCCAGCGCGCCCTTCACCGTACCTGCGCCCCCGGTGCACAGCCTCACGCCCTACCGCGGCCGGTACCTGAAGATCGTGGCCCGGATCCTGCTCGACTGGCCCTCGCCACTGCCCGGCTGGCTCGCGCGTGCCTACCAGCAAGTGCGCCCCGCGCTGGCGGAGTGCCTAAGCGTCTCGCCGAGCGCGTTCTACGCGGCGTTGTCGCTGCCCACCGTGGCTGCGCCTGCCTGCGGGGCGGATCTCCTCGCCGCCGTGCCGCAGCTGCTGGTGGAGTTGTCGCGACAGCGTGCCTTGCCGGAGGGTGGGGTGTTCTGGGGCGCACCGGTGTCGCGACTTGTGGTGCCGGCGCTCGGGGTGGCCCGGCGCTTCGAGCCGCCCCGCGTGGGCATGCTGTTTGGCAACGGCGTGGTGACGGTCTCGCCCACCGAGGAGTGGGTACTGGCGCCGGGCGAGGGCGGGGCG
>VGRQ01000746.1 GCA_016875315.1 Deltaproteobacteria bacterium
CGACATCGACTACATCACCCCGGCGCACTTCACGCTGAGCGAGGAGGCCGGCCAGAAGGTGGTGGTGGTGGAGTGGCAGGTCGACGTGTACCCGCCGCTGGTCGGGGGCCGCCGGCTCGACTTCTATGTCGAGCAGCGCGTGGATCAGAGCGGCGACCTCGTGCGCGAATGAACGTGGTGTGGACCCGCGAGCAGCTCGACGAGGGCGTGAAGCGGCTCGCGACGCAACTGGTGACGATGCTGGCCAGTGTCCCCCGCTGGGCGCTGGTGGGAATCCGCGACGGCGGCGTGCCGCTTGCCGACGAGCTCGCCGACGAGGTGGAGCGCCAGGGCGCCCCCCGGCCAGACCGGGGCGACGTCGACATCACCTTGTACCGCGACGACCTCTACACCGGCCTCGAGAAGCCGGTGCTGGGCGACACCGACCTGCCCTTCCCGGTGACAGGTTGCGGCATCGTCCTGGTCGACGACGTGCTCTTCACCGGTCGCACGGTTCGCGCGGCGATGGGGGAGGTGTGGGACTTCGGTCGCCCCGACTTCATCAAGCTCGTGGTCCTCGTCGACCGGGGGCATCGCGAGCTGCCGGTGGCCGCCGATCTCGCCGCGCTGGCGCTCGACACCCGCAAGTCCGACCGGGTGACGGTGGACTGGGAGAGGCGCGAGGTGCGCGTGGAGCCGGGGGCGGGTTAGCCCCCGGGCGCGTGGAACGGAAGGACCTCCTCGGGCTGCGCGGCATGCCGCGCGCGGAGATCGAGGCGCTGATTTCCACGGCGGCGCGCATGCGCCAGGTGGGCGAGCGGCGCATCAAGAAGGTGCCCACGCTCCGGGGGCGGCTGGTCGTCTCGCTGTTCTTCGAGAACAGCACCCGCACCCGCACCTCCTTCGAACTGGCGGCAAAGCGGCTCAGCGCCGACACCCTGTCCTTCAACGTGAGCACCTCGTCCACCGCCAAGGGCGAGACGCTGATGGACACGGCGCGCAACATCCACGCGATGCAGCCCGACTGCATCGTCATCCGGCACGCCAGCGCAGGCGCGCCGGCGCTGCTCGCGCGCAGCTTCCCGTTCAGCGTGATCAACGCGGGCGACGGCATCAACGAGCACCCCTCGCAGGCCCTGCTCGACATGCTGACCATGTCAGACCACTGGGGCGCCCTCGACGGCCGGACGGTGGCGATCGTCGGCGACGTCCAGCACAGCCGGGTTGCGCGCTCCAACATCTTCGGCCTGGCGACGATGGGCGCGCGGGTGGTGGTGGCGGGCCCGGGGACGATGTGCCGCCGCGAGCTGGCCGCGTTGCCCGTCACCCGGCGCCACACCATCGACGAGGTGGTGGGCGAGGCCGACGCGATCATGATGCTCCGCATCCAGCGGGAGCGCCTGGGCAAGGCGATGTTGCCCTCGGCGCGAGAGTACGCGGCCTTCTACGGTCTCGATCTCGACCGCTTGCAGCGGGCACGTCCCGAGGTGCTGGTGATGCACCCCGGGCCGATCAACCGGGGCGTGGAGATCGGGGCCGAGGTGGCCGACGGCGGTCGCAGCGTGATCCTCGACCAGGTGACCAACGGCATCGCGGTGCGGATGGCGCTCTTGTACCACCTGCTCGGGCGCGAGGGGGCGGTCGATGAAGGCTAGCGTGCCGGTGCTCGGGGGTGCGGCCGTCGAGGTCGATCTCGACTTGTCGACCGAGGTGCTGTCGCGACTGGTCGCGGTGCCCGCTTTCGTCGATCTCTACTGCGACCCCGGCTTCCCCGGCTTCCCACCGCGCGAGACGCTCGACAGCCTCGTGGTGGGCGCCGAGGCAGGCGGTTTCGGCGCGCTCCTGTGCTCGCCGCGGGTCGAGCCCATGGTCGACGTGCCCGAGAACCTCGGGCGCGTGGAGGCGCGGGGCGGCGTGCGCCTCCTCAACGCGGCGGCGCTGACCGTGGGCCTCGGCGGCGTGGAGCTCACTGAGATGGGATTGCTCGCCCGCGCCGGCGCGGTGGCGCTCAGCGACGGCGGCGTGCCCCATCGCGACAGTGTCGTGCTGAGAAACGCGCTGGAGTACGCGCGGGAGTTCGATCTCACCGTCCTGCTTCGCCCCGCCGACGCCGATCTC
>VGRQ01000747.1 GCA_016875315.1 Deltaproteobacteria bacterium
CGACGCGACGGCGCTTGCCCGCGTCTGCGGCGGCGGGAGCGGCTGCCGGGGCGGCGGCCTTCGCCTCGGGGGCCTTCGCGGTGCGCGGCGGCGGCAAGCGGCGGAACGAGTCGATACCGTTGGCCTTGCGGAAGGCCTTGACCTCGGCGACGTCGACGCCGACGCGTTCGGCGACCTCCTGGTCGGGGGCCTTGCCCACCTCGGACCGGATGGCCTCGAGGCGCTGGGCGGGAGTGGCAGGAGCGGGAGGAGACTTGCGAGGACGAGCCATGAGTAGATCCGGTGCGGCGCCCTGCTAGCGCGTCCGCGCAGATTGGCAACACCGGCGGCGCGAGATTTCTATGGCTCGTCCGGACTCTCGTCGCAAGGCGGCCGAGGCCACGTGCGCCGGACTAGCCCAGTGCGACCGCCACGAAGAACAGGAGCGACACGTAGCCGTTGAGATCGAAGAAGGCCTTGTCGATCTTGGAGAGGTCGTCCGGCCGGACGAGGTAGTGCTCGTAGGCGAGCACCAGGGTGATCGCCGCCCAGCCCAGCCAGTACGGCCATCCGAGCGGGGCGAGCTGGGGGAGCGCCGCGAGCAGGACCACGGTGCCGAGGTGCAGGCCGCCGCTCACCCAGAGGGCGCCCACGCGCCCCAGCGCGGCGGGGATGCTGTGGAGCGAGCGGCCGCGGTCGAAGTCCTCGTCTTGCAACGAGTAGAGGATGTCGAATCCGGACACCCAGGTGGCCACCGCGCCGGCGAGCAACAGCGCCACGACGCTCACCTCGCCGGTGACCGCCATCCACGCCGCCACCGGGGCCAGTCCGAGCGCGACCCCCAGCCAGAGGTGGACCAGCGAGGTGAAGCGCTTGGCATAGGAGTAGCCAAGCACCACGCCGAGGGCCACGGGACTGAGGTAGCCGCACAGCGGGTGGAGCGCGAAGCTCGCCGCTACGAAGACCAACGAACTCAGGCCAATGAAGGCCCGCGCCGCGCTGACGCTCACGGCGCCCGTTGGGATCTCGCGGCTCGCGGTGCGAGGGTTGGCGGCGTCGAAGTGACGGTCGACCAGCCGGTTGAAGCCCATGGCTGCCGATCGTGCCGCCACCATGCAGGTCACGACGAGCGCCCAGGCCTGCCAGCCCACGGGCGCCGTTCTCGACGCGATGAGGGCGCTCGCCAGCGCGAAGGGCATCGCGAAGATGGAGTGCGAGAACTTGATCATCCGCCCGTACGCCAGCAGCGCGTTCATGACAGCCACCGGCGCGGCCAGGAGGTGCCGTCGAATAGGGTCTCGAGGTCGGCCACGTCGAACTCCAGTCGGGAGGGGAGCGAGAGGTACAGGAACTCCCGCGGCACGCGCGTGAGGCAGTCGAGCCAGTACGACAATCGGATCTGTGGGAAGGCCCGTCGCAACACGGCTACCTCGGCCAGGAGGTCGAGATCGGGAGAGGAGGCGAGCGAGTCGGTGCCGATCATCACCGGCACCTTCCGCGCGATCATCGCCGGCACGTCGGGGAGTCGCCCGGTGATGTGCAGGTTGGATCGCGGGCAGATCACGATGGCGGCCCCCCGGTCCGCGATGAGGTCGATGTCGACCTCGCGCGACATGGTGCAGTGCACCAGGATGCTCCTCGGCGTGAGCAGGCGCGCCATGTCGAGCAACTCGACCGGCCGGAAGCCCGTCACCCGGTAGCCCGCGAGGTCGCGACCGAGCTCGCAGTGGTAGTCGGCCCAGGCGCCCTCGCCCCGGGTGGTGAAGTCGGTCTCGGCGGCGTCCTCGTCGATGTGAATCGACCAGTGTCGTCCCTCCGCCTCCGCTCTCGCCTCGCAGGCGTGCAGTCGCCGGATGCCGGTGGAATAGAGCGCGTGGGGCGTGGCCCGGGGCGGGACCGGTTCGCGCTCGAAGAGCCCGAGGACCTCGTGGAGGTAGTAGCCGGGGAGCGGGCCTCGAAACCCATTGTTGGAGACGTCGATCACCGCCGCCGTGCCGAGGCGGTGGGCCTCGTCGTGGTTCCGGTCGAAGGCCTCGCGCGACGCGGGCAGGCCCGCGCGCAGGGCCCGGACCCAGGCCACGAGCCCCTCGCCGGGCGGGGTGTGCTGCCCC
>VGRQ01000748.1 GCA_016875315.1 Deltaproteobacteria bacterium
CGGCCCCGCCACGCTGCTGCTCGTGGCGCGGACCGCGCCCGGTCTCCAGCCGCTCGACGAGGAGGCCGAGCGCACGCGCCTCAAGGCGTCGCTCGCGCGGGAGGGCCGCCGGGTCACCCCGAGGATGATCGACGACGCCCTCAGGCCGATGCGCACCGCCGAGGAGGCGCGCCAGAACGTCGAGGCGATGCGCCAGCGGGGCGCCGAGGTGGAAGCCTACGCGGTCGATCTCGCCGACGCCGCCGCCGTCCGCGCGCTCGTCGAGGACTTGAAGTCGCGACACGAGCGGCTCGACCTCGTCATCCACGGCGCGGGCGTGGAGGAGTCGCGCCTGTTGCCCGACAAGGACGAGGCCGCCTTCAACCGGGTGTACGGCGGCAAGGCCGAGGGCGGGCTCGCCCTGGCCGAGGCGCTCGACCCGGGCACCTTCTTCGTGTCGATGGGCAGCATCGCCGGTCGCTTCGGCAACGCGGGACAGGCGGACTACTCGGCGGCCAACGAGGCCATGTCGCAGGTATGCCAGCTCCGGCCCCGCTCCCTGCACGTGTCCTGGACCGCCTGGGGCGGGGTGGGCATGGCGGTGCGCGGCGGCATGGAGACGCTGCTCACCTCCCGCGGCGTGGAGCTCTTGCCGCCGGGACCCGGCGCGCGCCTGCTCTGCGACATGGTCGCCCACGGTACTTGTGGCGAGGTGGTGGTGGCCGGCGGCCTCGGTGACTTCCAGTCCCCGGCGCTCCACGGCCTGCTCGACAGCGTGGAGCTCGTGGGCGACCGCGCCCTCGCCCGCCGCCGCATGTCGGTGGCCACCGACGAGTGGATCGTCGACCACGCCATCGACAACGTGGCCGTCCTCCCCGGCGTCATCGGCCTGGAGCTGATGATCGCCACCGCCCTCGCCGCGAACCCGCGGGGCCGCTACGCCGGCTGCGAGGACGTCTCCTTCTCGGCGCCCCTGAAGCTGCACCGCGACGACCCGGTCGACATCGAGGTGCGCGCCGAGCCCGACGAGGACGGCGCCTACGCCTGCTCGCTGCGGAGCACGCGCACGCTCAAGAACGGCCGCTCGCAGGTGACCGAGCACTTCGCGGCGCGGGTACAGCTCGGCGAGATGCCGCTGTTACCCTCGTTGCCGTCGTCCTTCTTTCCCGAGGAGCGACTCTCCCAGAAGGACATCTACCGGCGCTTCTTCCACGGCCCGCGCTTCCAGGTGTTGCGAAGCGCCGAGGCGCTGTCGTTGCAGGGCCTCCTGGCCGAGGCCGCCGTCGAGCACGCCCCGATCGCCGAGGGCCTGGTGTCCGATCCCCTGGTGCTCGAGGCCGCCTTCCAGGCCGCCGGGCTGCACCGCATGGCCATCGAGGGGGTGATGGCGCTCCCCTCGGCCATCGACGCGGTGGAGCTGGTGCGACCCGCCGTGGAGGGCGACCCGCTCAACGTCGTGGTGGTCCACCGGGGCGGCGCCTACGACATCGACGTGGACGGCGCCGAGGGCCGCGTCATGCGCGTCCGCGGCTTCCGGATGGTGGAGAAGGGTCCCCTCGACCCGGGCGCGCGCTTCACCCCGCCCGAGGGCGGCTGGCCCAGCGCCGCCATGGCGGTGGCGAGCGAGGCCCAGGCCAAGCTGCCGAGGGGCGAGCTGGCGAGCCTCGCCGCGCGCGGAACGGCTCGCCGGCAGGCCGACCGCCTCGCGGGACAGCTCGCCGCCAACGAGGCGGTCGCTGCCCTGCGACCGGGAGCAAGCTTTCGCGTGGCGCGCGACGACCGGGGCAAGCCGGTGGTCGAGGGCGCCGTCGACGTGGAGGTCAGCATCACTCACGTCGAGGGCGAGGCGCTCGCCCTGGCGGTGCAGGGCGCCCACGCCGGCATCGACATGGAGAAGGTCGAGGCTCGCTCCGAGGCCTTCGTCGACGAGTGGTTCAGCGCCGAGGAGCGCCGCTGGGCCAGCGGCGACGCCGACCGGACCGCCGTATGGGCCGTCAAGGAGGCGGTGCTCAAGGCGCTCGGCGCGGGCATGGCGCTCTCGCCCCGCGAGGTGGAGGTCCACGCGCCGCCCGCCCCGGGCTGGCTCCGCGCCGGCGGTGGCGTGACGGTG
>VGRQ01000749.1 GCA_016875315.1 Deltaproteobacteria bacterium
GCGCCCATGGCTCGTTTTTTCCGCGAGCATCGCCGCCGCTGCCGCTGAGCGTGGAAGGGGCGCCCACGGGTGCTTATGAACCGGCGGCCCGAGGACCGCTTGAGCGACACCGACGCCCCGACGCCCCCCACGCCGCCAACCCCGAGCCCGGCGAGCAGCCCCTCGCCGAGGGGGCGCCGGGCCGCGCGCCTCTTGCTCGGCATCGCGGTGATGGGCTTCCTCACCGTCACCGCCGCCACCGTGGGCGCGATCGTCCTGATGAAAGACGAGTTCGTCCCCTCGGTGGAAGAGGGCAGCGCGCTCGAGGTGGTGCTCGACGGGAGCATGAACGACGCCCCCGGCAACGAGGGCTTCGTCATGGATCCCCAGCAGTTCCCGCTGCTGCTCACCGAGGCCACCGCCGAGATCCGCCGCGCCGCCACCGACGATCGCGTGGCCTCCCTCTACCTGGAGGTGCGCGACATCGGCGTGGGATGGGCCGGCGCCGCCGAGCTGCGCGGTGCCATCGCCGAGTTCTCCGCCTCCGGCAAGCCCTGCTACGCCTGGGCCGACGGCTACGACAACAAGGCCTACTACGTGGCCAGCGCCTGCACCGAGCTGTACATGTCGCCCGCCGGCGTGATGCTGGTGAATGGGTTCGCGGTCACCACCGAGTACTACGCGGGCACCTTCGAGAAGCTCGGCGTAAACGCCAACTTCGAACACGTGGGCGACTTCAAGAGCGCGGTGGAGCCCTACACCCGCGCCGAGCCCTCGGAGTCAGCAAGCGTGGCGATGGAGCTAATGCTCGACGGGCTCTACGAGGAGATGATCCGCGGCATGGCGGAGGGGCGCGGACTCAGCCCCGAGGACATGCGCGCTCTCGTCGACGATCCCCCCATCACCCCGGCCGCGGCGCTCGAGCGCAAGATGATCGACGGCCTGAAGTGGCGCGACGAGGTGGCCGACGGCCTCGCCGGCGAGGAGCACACCAAGCTCTCCAAGTACAAGTCGCCGTCGCTCGGTTTCGGCGCGGGCAAGTCGATCGCCGTGGTGCATGCCGAGGGGGCCATCGTCTCCGGCGAGTCGGGCTCGCCTCTCTTCGGGGGCAGCGTGGTGGGCGACCGGAGCATGGTCGAGTTGCTCGACGACGTGCGCGAGGACGACGACATCGTGGCCGTCGTGCTCCGCGTGAACAGCCCCGGCGGCAGCGGCCTCGCCTCCGACAACATCTGGCGCGCCGTGGAGCGCGTGCAGGCCGAGGGCAAGCCGGTGGTGGTGTCGATGGCCGACTACGCCGCGAGCGGCGGCTACTACATCTCGGCCGGCACCGACTGGATCGTGGCCGAGCCCAACACCCTCACCGGCAGCATCGGCGTGTTTGGCGGCAAGCTCAACCTCGGCGGCATCTACGAGAAGGTGGGCATCACCACCCACACCTACCGCCGCGGCGCGATGAGCGAGCTTTTCTCGCCCATCGCCGACTTTTCCGACCCCGAACGCCTGAAGTTCAAGGAGTTCCTCCAGAACTTCTACGACCTCTTCCTCGCGCGGGTGGCCGAGGGCCGCAAGATGAGCACCGACGAGGTGCACGCCGTGGCCCAGGGCCGGGTGTGGACCGGCCAGCAGGCGCTGGAGCGCAAGCTCGTCGACCAGGTGGGCGGGCTCGACGAGGCCATCACCAAGGCCAAGGAACTGGCCGCCGTGGGCGAGGAGGAGGTGTCGATCACGCGCCTTCCCCGCCGCAAGACGCTCTTCGACCAGCTCGCGGAAGACCTGGAGCAGGCCAAGCTCCCCCCGGAGGCGATGGTCCCCGAGGTGCGCGAGGCCTACGGCCGCCTGCTGCTGCTCGACCGCGTGCTGCAAGATGGCGGCGTGGCGGCGATGCTGCCGGGGACGATCGAGATCCGGTAGTCAGCGCACGACGCAGGTGGCGAACTGGGCGTCGCAACTCAGGGTGACGGCGCCTCCGGGGGCGAGCGAGAAGCCCGGGGTTGCGACGTCGCGACCGCTCTCGTCGAAGCGCGCGCGCGCCCGGTAGTTACCCGGGGGCAGCGCGTGCCGCCCCGGGCCGAGGGCGAGCCGACCGCCGGGGCCGGCGAGCTCGATG
>VGRQ01000750.1 GCA_016875315.1 Deltaproteobacteria bacterium
GAGCGCCTCGTCGACCCGTCCGGCCTGGAGCGCGACCACCCCGAGGCCCACGCCTGCACGCGCCCGGTGCCGCGGGTCGCGCGAGCCGTCACGCACCTCTCGCCAGGCCCGCGAGGCCCCGGAGCCGTCACCGAGCGACCAGTGAAGCGTCGCCAGCAAGAGGCGCCGCTCGTCCCGCACCTCCTCCGGCGCCTGGTCCGCGTCCACCGCCTCGATCAGGGCCGCGATGGCCTCGGCGTGCCGGCTGCCCTCGATGGCCACGCGCGCCCGCGCCAGCACGGGGTCCTCCGCCCAGCGCGGTCGCGACACGGCGCGAGCCCGCTCCACGAGCGCGTCGGCGTCGGGTGCCGTGGCGAGGAGCGGATCGCGAAAGCACTCGGCGGCAAGTCGCCAGCGATCGCCCGCGCGCACGGCCACGCCCATCCTCTCGAGATCGGGCAAGGCCTCGCTCGCGGCGACACGGGACACCTCCGCCACCTGCTCGGCCGTGGCCGCCTCGTTCAGCGCCGCCAGCGCCTGGGCCGCGCTCGCGGAGTCGAGGTCGAGCAGGTCGACCCAGGGCGACACGTCGAGCGACGGGGGCGGCTCCATCCGCAGCACGCCCTCGGCGCTGCCCTCTCGCAGGCAGGCCTCGACCAGCCGAGCGTGACCGCCAGTCCAGGCGTGTACCCGCTCGGCTACCGTCGCCAGCGACGGCGTGCGCGGAGCTGCCGCGAACACCGAGCGACGGACGTCGCCCACGCCCAGCGGCAACAGCTCGACCACCTCGGCGCCGTCGACCGGCAGCGACGTGACCACCAGCAAGGCCTCGCCGTCTTCGATGCGTGCTAGCTGTCGCGACAACGACGTCTCGTCGTCGGCGAGCACGCAGCTGATGGCGCGGCGCGCCGCGCTTGCCCGGGCCAGCGTGCCGAGCCAGTCCTGGCCCGCGCCCACCTGCCCCCGCAGGGCGAGCACCACGCCCTCGCCGGAGGCCACGCGGTCGAGCGCGGCAGCCACCTGGTCGGCGGCGGCCTGCCGGCCCGCGAGGATCGGCGCCTCCGAGGGGAGCACGGCGGAGAGCGAGGCGCGCACCTCCTCCATGGAGCGAAAACGACGCGCGGGACGGGGCTCCAGGAGCCGCTGCACCACCGCCTCGAGGTCGGCCGGGACCGTGGGATCCACCTCGCTCGGCGGCCGGGGACGGGCGCCGCTGGCCCGGGCGCGGGCATCGGCAAAGGGACGCCGCCCGGCGAGCAGGAAGTAGAGCAATAGTCCGAGCGCGTACTGGTCGGCCCGCGCGTCGACACGCCCGCCAGAGAGCTGCTCGGGGGCGGCCCAGGCCGGCGTGCCCACCAGCGCGTCGGCCTGCCCGGGGGGCCCGGCCACGCCGAAGTCCACCAGCACGGCGCGCGCGCCCACCAGCACGTTGGCCGGCTTCACGTCGCGGTGCACGATGCCCTGCCCGTGGATGTACGCGAGGGCGGCCCCCAGCTCGTCGGCAATGAGGCGCGCGCGGGCATGCCGCTCGGCGACCGGGCGCGCGCGCAGCTTCTCGGCGAGCGTCGACAGGTCGGGGCCATCGACCAGCGTCATCGCGAACCAGCAGCGCCCATCGCGCTCCCCGCGGTCGAGCAGCGCCGCGATCCCGGGGTGCGAGAGGCGGCCGAGCTGCTCGATCTCCGCCTCGAAACGTCGACGATCCGCGCCCTCGTGGAGCACCTTGATCGCGGCGCGAGCCTCGCCGTCGTGGCTGGCCCACACCTCGGCCATCGCGCCCTCGCCGAGCGCGCGATCGAGCACCCAGCGTCCGAGCTGGTCGCCCGGCGCGAGGCGCGTGGCTGTCAGGCGCCGCCCCCGCGGCTGCGGAAACTCGCCTGCCACGCGCTCGGGAGTCGCGACATGATCGCCGCGTAGCCCGCCTGTGCCTCGCGGGCGAGGCGGTTGGACTCCGCCGCGTCGGCGCACACCCGCGCCGCGAGCGCCGTGGCGTCGAGGCTGAGCATCCGGAAGCCGCGGGAGGACGCCAGCCGTGCAGCGGCCTGGGCCAGCGGCAGCGCCGCGGCGGCGTCGCCGAGCCGCTCCAGCGCGCGGGCGAGGTCGAGCGAG
>VGRQ01000751.1 GCA_016875315.1 Deltaproteobacteria bacterium
TGGATGCGAATCGGGCGCGTGCCCGGCCTGGGCCCCGGGGAGCGGCCCACGGGCAAACGCCGATTAACGAAGGTGGGCGGCGCGCCGCGACGCCGCCGGCTCGCCCGAGGGCCTGGCCAAGGGTGCTCCTTTCGCATCGGGGGTGACATGGTCGCCGTGGTTTCGCATCGGAGGTGGCATAGCTCGCTCGCGGCGCGCCCTCGGGCGCTCAGCCCCTGCGCCGGCGCCCGAACCAGAGCAGGGGCAGGGCGACGCCGGCGCCGGGCGAGTCGCAGCCGCACGCCTCGTCGCCGACCGTGGCGAGGTCGTTCACCTCGCCGGCATCCACGGCGTAGACCACGTGGTCGAGGCAGAGGCTCGCGCCGCAGTCGTCCATCGTGAAGCAGCTGGTGACGAGGTACTCGCCGGCCGCATCGTAGCTGTGCGAGACGCTCTCGCCCTCGCTCGTGGTGCCGTCGCCGAGGTTCCAGGTGATGCCGGACAGGGCCGGACCACCCACGTGGCAGGCCACGCCGTGGGGATCGTCGGCCACGGCCACGCAGGCGAAGTCGAAGGGGGTGCCGTAGAGCCAGTGCAGCGCGAGGATGTCGTCGGTGGCGAGGGACTCTGGGGCGGGCTCGCAGGTGTCGGCGGTGTAGTCCATGATCCCCGCGGACTCGGCCTCGGTGCAGGGGTCGTACCGGGGATCGCAGCTCGTGCCGATGCCGAGGACGTGGCCGAAGAGCCGGGCGGCAGCCGCCCTGAGGCCACGCCGCCCCTGGCAGCTGCCCCCGTCGATCTCGGCCTCCGAGGCAAACGCGATGTCGTTGAACACGGTATCGACGTCGTAGGGGATGGGCAGTTCCAATCCCCCGATCACCACTTCCTCGCCCGTGCCGAGGGGGTAGACGGTCCCCGACCTCTCTGGGTCGATCTCGTCGAGTGGGTCGCCGAAGGTCACGGATTGGATCTGGTCGCTAGCGTCGCGACTGGCAACGGCCCCAGGCTGGAGCACGAGCAACTCGTCGAAGCAGGCTTGCTCGTTCCACAGCGCCGCGGCGGCTTCCAACTCCACCAGCGCTTCGGCGTCGCTCCAGCCCTCCGGGGCGCCGTTCCACTCCAGGACCACGGGCCGCGCCTCGGCCGGCCAGTAGAGAAGGGGTTCGTCGAACGCGCCTGCCGCGTCCAGTAGCGCGAGGATCACGGGCAGCTCCAGGTGTCGAAGCGCACAGACTCGTCGGTGTCGGTCCCGTCGGCGGAGATGTCGAGAATGGTGGACTCGCACGACCAGGGCCACTCGCTCGTGCAGTCGGCCTGCTCGTCGATCACGGACCCGTCGGCGTAGACCGTGGTCCACTGGGTCACGACGTAGCGTTCGGCATCCCACGTGAAGGTGTCGGCCATCTCGACGGGGTCGAAGTTCGAATCGAGAGCAAACTCTCGCGTCAGCACCCGGTCGTGCTCGTCGTAGGTCCACCGGAAGTAGAAGGACTGGCCCCCGGGCACTCGCGCGTGGGCCCACGTGCGCCTGCCATCGGGGTCGTACTCGCTCTCCTCGTGGTAGCTCCAGTTGTTCTCCAGGTACTGGTCGTACCGCGCCATCTCGTCGCCGACCCAGTCGTACACCTGCCGCTCCACCAGCCGGCTCCCCGCGCTCTGCCACTCGAGGGTGCGCCGGGTAACCTTGTCGCCTGCGGTCTCGTTCGTCGCCACCATCGTGTAGGCGTCGGTGGTTTCCTCGCCGGTCCAGTAGCTCCACGACTCCTCGGTCGTGAAGCCCCCCTCGCCGCAGTCAGCCAGCACGTCCAGCCCCGAGTACCCCCGGCCCTCGTCGTACTCCTCGTAGCCGTCGTACTGCACGTAGTTGAAGGCCGTCCAGCAGCGGTCGTCGGCCCAGGTGTACGTCTCGGCGTAGATGTCGCCGTGGTCTTCCATGAAGTAGGAGGCCAGGCGTTCCGCCTCGTCGAACACGGCGATCTGCACGAGGAGGGAGCGGAACTCGTCGTCGTGGTAGTATCCGCCATCCAAGGCGAGGGTACACCCTCCGTAGTCCGGCAGGCGCGACGCCGGATCCACCCCCGAGTCTTCCTCCTCGCCCCCACACGCGA
>VGRQ01000752.1 GCA_016875315.1 Deltaproteobacteria bacterium
CGGTCCTCGGCGACCTCCTCGTGGCCACCGGCCTCGCCCTCTGCGAGCCCGACGACAAGCGCCGGGCCAAGCTGGTGCTGGCTGCGAGCGGGGCCTCGCTGCTCGGCGCCGCGTCGGGGGCCTCGGCGATCGCGCTGGGCTGGGGTGGATGGCCGATCGCCGGGCTGGGGCTCGCCCTCGCCGGCATCGGCTTCGTGGCCGGGGGCGAGGGTGCCGAGTTCAAGCCCCAGTTTGCCCCGAGGGTGGCGCTGGGCGCGGCGCTCGTCCCCCTGTGGCTGGCGCTGGTCACGTGGCTGTTCATGCTCGGCGGCGTGCCGGATCTCGGGGCCAGTTTCCTGGAGAACTTGCCGCTCACCCTGCCGGGGCGCGCACCGGTCGCGGCGACGGCGGTGGCCGCCTTGCTGGGCGGGCTCGGGGCCGAGACCGGCGTGGCCCTTTTCGCGGCTGACTTGCTCGCCCACGCCACCCAGGTGCGCGGCGAGTGGGCGCCCGACGCGCTGCGCATCGGCGTGGCGGTGGGCGGGGGACTGCCGATGCTGTTCCTCACGCGCAGTCGGCTCAGCGTGGGCATCCCGCTGTGGGTGGCGCAGGTGCTGCTCGCCCTGGGCTTCGTGGCATGGCGCTACTAGCCGCGTTCTTCCTGGTCGCCTGCGCCAAGCGCGACCTCGACGGCGACATGCAGCCTGCGGTTGCCGCCCAGCGTTTCGATGGGACGATGCCCGTTCCCGGCGCGGTGGCCGCCGATCACCCGCTCGCCTCGGAGGCCGGCGCCAGCGTGCTGCGCGCCGGGGGCAACGCGGTCGACGCCGCCATCGCCGCCGCGCTCGCCAGCGGCGTGGTGCAGCCCTCGGGATCGGGTCTCGGCGGCGGCGGCTTCGCGCTGGTGGTGCCGGCGGTGGGCGAGCCCAACGTGCTGGACTTCCGCGAGGTGGCCCCGGCCGCGGTGAGCATCGACGCCTACGCCTCGCCCGGGGCCTCCACCCTCGGCGGCCTAGCCGTGGCGGTGCCCAGCGAGGGCATCGGCCTGGCCGAGCTGCACCGCATGTACGGTCGCGCCTCGCTCGCGACGATCGCCGGGCCGGCCATCCGCCTCGCCGAGGAGGGCTTCCCCACCGGCGAGCACCTCGCGCGCTCCCTGGACGAGTCACCCGACATGCGCGCCTTGTTCCTCACCGGCAATCGCCGTCCCGGGCTGGCGGAGGCGATCCGCGCGTGGGTCGACTCCGGCGGCGAGGCATTCCGGGGCGGCTGGGTGGCCGAGGACATGGTCCAGGCCGCGCGCGCGCAGGGCGGCCTCGTCACCCTCGACGACCTCAAGAACTACCAGGTGAAGCTACGCAAGCCGCTGGTCGGCCTCTACGCGGGCCGCACCGTGCTCACCATGCCGCCGCCCTCCTCCGGGGGCATCGCGCTGCTCCAGGTGCTCGGCAGCGCCGGGCCCGACGCCAGCCTGCACTGCGAGGTGGAGGCCACCAAGCACGCGATGGCCGATCGCGCCGCCTTCGGGGGCGATCCCGACTTCGCTGCCATCGACGTCCCGGGCCTGCTCGATCCTCGCTACCTCGCCACCATCGCCGCCGACTGCGCCCCCCAGACCTTCCCGCCCGAGCACTACGCGCCCTCGCCCCCGCCGGCCGACGACCACGGCACGCTGCACATCAGCGCGATTGATGCCGAGGGCGTGGCGGTGGCGCTCACCACCACGATCAACACCAGCTTCGGCTCGCACGTGATCGCCGGGCGGTCGGGGATCGTGCTCAACAACCAGATGGACGACTTCGCCACCCGCCTCGGCGTCCCCAACGCCTTCGGCCTCGTGCAGGGCGCCCAGAACGCGGTGGTGCCCGGGAAGCGGCCGTTGTCGTCGATGACGCCCACGATCGTGCTTGGTGGCGACGGCGAGCCGGAGATCGCCGTGGGCGCGAGCGGCGGCCCCTTCATCATCACCGCCACCACCGCCGTCCTGCGCGCGATCCTCGACGACGGCGCCGCGGCGAGCGAGGCGGTGTCGCGCCCCCGCTGGCACCACCAGTGGATGCCGAACGCGGCCATCGTGGAGGCGGGCTTCGTGGACGGCGACACGCT
>VGRQ01000753.1 GCA_016875315.1 Deltaproteobacteria bacterium
ACGCGGATCGGATCCGGGTGGCCCACCACGGTGAGCGTGTAGGGGCGCGTGGGCGGAGGCGGGGCCTCGGCCCTCATGTAGGGGTTCTTCGCCATCAGCGCAGGCCCAACTCGGCGCCCACCACCTCGGCGTCGCGACCAGAGAGCGCCTGAGTGAGGTCGCGCTCGATGCGGCGCTGCGCGAAGGGCGCGCTCACCGCGTCGAGATCCTTCGAGAGCGTGGAGATCCGCTCGCGATCCGCGCCCACCATGGCCTCGCGGAGCGCGCTGGCGACGCCCTCGATGGCCCCGGCCTCTTCGTCGCCCAGGAGGGCGCGATCGGCGGCGAGGGCCTTGTCGAGCGCGGCGAGGATGCCCTCGGCCTCGACCCGCGCCTCGATGAGCAGCCGCTCGTCCACGTCGGTCTCGGCGTGGTCGATGGCGTCTTCCAGCATCCGCTCGATGTCGGCCTCGGACAGGCCGTAGCTCGGCTTCACCTCGATCTGCGCCTCGATTCCGGTGTGTTCCTCGCGCGCCGACACCCGCAGGAGCCCGTCGGCATCGACGAGGAAGTCCACCTTCACGCGCGGCACGCCCGCCGGCATCCGCGGCAGGCCGCGAAGCTCGAAGCGCCCGAGCGAGCGGTTGTCCTTGACCAATTCGCGGTCGCCCTGGACCACGTGCAGGTCGACCGCGGTCTGGCCGTCGACGTGGGTGGTGAAGGTGTGCGAGGCGTTGACCGGGATGGTGGAGCAGCGCGGGATGAACTTCTCGGTGACGCCCCCCATCACCTCGAGGCCGAGCGACAGCGGGATCACGTCGAGGAGCAGGATGTCGTCGCCGAGCGAGGACTGGCCGCTCAACAGGTCGGCCTGCATCGCCGCGCCGAGTGCCACCACCTCGTCGGGATCGAGCTCGCAGTAGGGCTCGCGGCCGAACAGCTCCGCCACGTACTGCCGCACCAGCGGCACGCGCGTAGACCCGCCGACGAGCACGACGGCGTCGATCTCGCCGGGTGACAGGCCCGCGTCGGACAGCGCCCGCTTGCACGCGGCGCCGGTGCGCTCCACCACGGGACGGATGGCCGCCTCGAACTGCTGGCGCGACACGCTGGCGCCGAGGCCAGGTTCCAGCGTGGCGTAGACGCGGTGCTCGGTGGTGAGTGCGTGCTTGGCCGCGCGCGCCGCGAGGAGCAAGGCGCGGTGACGACTCGGCGTGCGCTCCAGGATGGTGAGCAGCCCCCGGCGATGTTCCTCGCTGTTGGCGCGCTCGTCTTGCTCGAGGATCTGCGCCCACGCGAGATCGGCGAGGGCGCGGTCGAAGTCGTCGCCGCCGAGGTGGGTGTCGCCCGCCGTCGACAACACCTGGAACACGCCATCGTCGAGGCGCAGGATGCTGATGTCGAAGGTGCCGCCGCCGAGGTCGTACACCGCGAAGGTGCCGGTGCCCCGCTTGTCGAGCCCGTAGGCGATGGCGGCGGCGGTGGGCTCGTTGAGCAGGCGCAGCACCTCGATCCCGGCCACGCGAGCGGCGTCCTTCGTCGCCTGCCGCTGCGCATCGTCGAAGTAGGCCGGCACGGTGATGACGGCGCCGCCGGGCTCGCCGAACAGGCACTCGACCGACCGCTTCTTCAGCGACCGGAGGATCTCGGCGCTCACCTCCACCGGGGTGACCGGCGCGTGGCCATCGACGAGGAAGCGCACGAAGCGCGACTCGGTGTCGTCCATGCGGTAGCGGAACAGCGCCGCGTCGGCCTGGCAGTCGGCCGGGGCGCGCCCCATGAAGCGCTTGACGCTGGTGAAGGTCGACCCCGCGTGGGCCGGCGCCTCGTCGCGCGCCTCGCGACCCACGACGACCCCCTCGCCCTCGTAGCGCACGGCCGAGGGCAACATCGACGCGCCCTCCTCGTCGAGCAGGCAACGGGCCTTGCCGTCCATGACCACCGCCACCAGCGAGTTGGTGGTGCCGAGGTCGATCCCGATGTTGGGCATGGTCTACTCCCCTGCCGGGCGCAAGAGCCCGGTGACGTACTTGAGCCGGGCGAGACGATCGGGCACGGCGTCGAGCGCCCCCTCGCCCGCTTCCCAGCGAGAGAAAATCTGGTCG
>VGRQ01000754.1 GCA_016875315.1 Deltaproteobacteria bacterium
GTCGGGCACGGGCGGGACGGCGGCCGGCGCCTGGAGATGCGCCGGCACCGGCACGTCGTTGCCCTGCGCGGGCGGGCGGACAGACGTCGCCTTCAGCTCCACGCGGCGCTCCTCGTCGGGGAGGGGCATGTCGAAGAGGCTGGCGAGCGGATCGAAACCTTTCTTCTGGGTGCTCATGGCGATAGGGGCGAGTGGGGCGCCTATCGTACCCCCACGCCGTACGCACCGCGCCGATGCCGGATCGTCCCTTGAAGCTCTACCTCATCCGTCACGGGCAAACGGCGTGGAACGCGGCACGTCGCGTGCTCGGCCGCACCGACATTCCTCTCGACGAGGTGGGGTTGGCCCAGGCCACCGCCCTGGCCGAGCGCCTCGGCCCTGTCGATGTCACGTGGTCGAGTCCCCTCGCCCGCGCCCGCCAGACGGCCGCCGCGCTCCAGGGTCCCGCGCCACGGCTCCTGGAGGGCCTCACCGAGATGGACCAGGGCGAGCTCGACGGGCTCGGCGAGGCCGACCTCGTCGAGAGATTCGGCGAGATCCTCGTCGCCTGGCGGACGGACCCCAGCGGCGTGCGCCTCCCCGGGGGCGAGACGATGGACGAGGTGCAGGCGCGCGGCCTCGCCGCGATCGCCGACGTGGCCGCTCACTCCGAGGGGCGCGTCGCGGTGGTGACCCACCAGATCGTCATCTCCACCACGCTCTGCGCGCTGGCGGGCGAGCCACTGTCACGCTGGCGCACCCACTCGCACCCCAACTGCGCCTGGACCGAGATCGAGTGGGGCCAGCCACCCAGGATCGTGGCGGAGAAGGTCAGCCCGTAGCCACGGTGGCCATGATCGCCCTGAGCGCGGGCACGTCGAAGCGGTAGGCCTCGGCGCAGTAGTGGCAGGTGACCTCGGCGCCTCCCTGCTCGTCGATCATCGACTGCATCTCGTCGCGACCGAGCGCACGCAGGGTCTGCGTCACCTTGAGGCGGGAGCAGTTGCAGCGGAACGCGAGCGGGCTCTGCCCCAGCACCTCCACCGGCTGGCCCCCCATGGCTCCGAAGGCGAAGGCGGTCATCACGCCCTTGAAGTCTTCCCGTACCGGCTGGTCGACAAGTTCCTTGAATTCTTCGAGATCGCAGCCCGGCAGCCGCTCGACGAGGAGGCCGGCCGCGAAGCGGACCGCGCCCGTGCCATCGAGCTCGGCGAGCAGGCGCACGCGGCTGTCGACCTGCTGGCTCTCCAGCAAGAAACGCTGCAGGGCTCCCTCCACCGCCTGCCCCTCCACCTCGGCGATGCCGCGGTAGAGCTGCTGCCGGCCGAGCGACTTCATCGCGCTGATCATCCCGAAGAACTCGGCCTGGTCGCGCACGTCGGCCGGCCCGAAACGCGCGCGGAGGGTACCGTCGCCGTTGACCTCGCAGGCGAAGCCGAAGGGCGGCGACTTGCTCTGCACGTCGACGGTCAGGCGTTCCTCGCCCTTGACGTGCGCGGCGAGCAGGCACGACGCCACCATGCCCTCGGCGCAGCGCTTCGCCGCGCCGGGACCGAGCTCGTGACGGGCCACCGCCTCGGCGGCGGGGCCAGTGAGCTCCACCGCGAGCACGCGCACCCGCCCGGCCAGTCCCAGCGCCACCACCATTTGCCCGTCGGGGTACCGCGTGTCCATCGCGGTGAGCTATCGCGCCGCCTGCTCGCACCGCGAGGCCACCACCGCCCGGCGGCGGGCCAGCTCGTCGCACTCCTCCGGAGCGAAGTGTGCGCGCGCGGCCGCCTCCACCAGCCGGGCCTGCGCCTCCACCCGGGCGAGGCCGGCCGGGCTCCGCATGGCGCCCGCGATGTCGCCGAAGGCCCGCATCAGCCTCAGCGCCACCGCCATGTCGCTTCGCGCGTACTGGCGGATCTGCTCGAAGGCGAGGTCGACCAGATCGCCATGCGTCGGCGCGGGGACATAGACGCCGCCGTGATCGATCGGCGGTGCGGCCCGGGGGCCCACGCGCACTAGGAGTCGCGACAGGTGGTCGATGCAGGTGGCCGCCGTGGAGGGGTCGTTCACCGCCGGCGAGATGGCCTTGAGCGCCACGTCGACAATCTGGCGG
>VGRQ01000755.1 GCA_016875315.1 Deltaproteobacteria bacterium
GGGGAAGGCGGCCCCGCCCACTAGCCCACCGCCTGGGCCGCCGGGGCGGCGGCGGCGCGAGCGACCAGCTCCTCGGCGAGCGCGAGGTAGGCCTGCGCGCCGCGAGACCCAGGGTCGTAGTGGAAGATGCTCTTGCCATGCGACGGGGCCTCGGCGAGGCGCACCGTGCGCGGCACGATGGTCTTGAAGACCTCCTGGCCGAAGACGGCGCGTGCCTGCGCCTCAACGTCGCGACAAAGATTTGTTCGCACGTCGTGCATCGTGAGTACGATGCCCTCGCGACGCAGCCGGGGATTGGTGCTCCGGCGTACCGCCGTGATCGTCCGCACCAGCTCGCCGAGTCCCTCCATCGCGTAGTACTCGGCCTGCAAGGGCACGAGCACGCTGTCGGAGGCGGTGAGCGCGTTGAGCGTGAGCATCCCCAGCGACGGCGGGCAGTCGAGGATCACGAAGGCGTAGCTCCGCTCGAGCCCCGCCAGCGCCAACTTCAGGCGTTGCTCGCGGTTCGGGAGGTTTACCAGCTCGACCTCCACGCCCACCATCGCGGGCGTGGCCGGGGCCAGATCGAGCCCGGCCTGCGCCGTGGGGACCAGCACGCGTGACAGCGGCTCGAGCCCGAGGATCGCGTCGGCGATGCCGAAAGCAACGCTGTCGCGCGGGCACCCGAGCCCGCTGGACGCGTTGCCCTGGGGGTCGAGGTCGACGATCAAGGTGGCGTGACCGGCGCGGGCGAGGGCGGTGGCGAGGTTGACGGCGGTCGTGGTCTTGCCGACGCCGCCCTTCTGGTTGGAGACGGCGATGACGCGGGGAGGGTTCACGCGGGACATGGGCTTCTCGGGAAGGAGCACCGGGGCCGCGAGGGGATCGCGACGCGCCGGAGCGCGGGGGGAAGCAGACGATAGCGCGTTTGCGAGCGCTTGGCGAGCCTCCGCGTTCCACGTGAAACCGCCGTGCGCTAGGCTGGGCGTCCCGCTCTCCCGGAACGCCCATGCCTGTCTCGGCCCTGACTTGCCCGGCCTGCGGCGCGCCCGCGCCACAGGCATCCGGATCCTGCGCCTACTGCGGCGCCACCTTGCAGGTCGCGGGGCCGACGCAAGGGTCGGTGAACGGCCCGGCGGCGGCCGGCCATGCTGCCGCGGGGGTGGCCCGCGTGGACGTGATCCTCCACGGGCTCAGCGCGGCGCAAGTGCCGATCCTCGTCGAGGTGCTGGGGCGGCCCCACGCGGTGATGGCGGAGGTGCCCACTCGCGAGCCGCCCGCCGTGTTCGGGGTGCCGAGCCACCTCGTCGCGATGCTGCAGTCTCGCCTCGGGGCAGGCGTCCGCCTGGAAACACGGCCGTCGCAGGGCCCACCCCGGGGGCCCAGAGGCATGGGCGGGCCCGGCGGGATGGGCGGAGGTGGACGCCCCGGCTTCGGAGGGCGACCGGGCCCGGGCCCCTTTCGCGGCCCTGGTCGACGATAATCTCAGTCTCGGCGGTAGATGGCGAGCAGGCGAGCCCGGCCACCCACGGTGTATTCATGTCGCGATACGACCGTCATTCCATCCACCTCGGGTACCTCGCCCGCGCTGAGCAACACGGCGGTGCCGCCCGGGCGGAGCAGGCGCCGGGCGTCGGCCAGGTAGGCCTCGGGCGGCTTGTACGCGCGGCTGCTGACGCCGTCCCACTCCGCCGGAGGCAGCGTGGCCGCGTCGCCCTCGAACACGCGGGCATTTGCCAGTCCCGCCGCGTGGATCACCTCGCGCAGGAAGGCGGCGCGCTTCTGGCGTCGCTCGACGAGGGTGAACTCGGCGGCCGGGTGCGCGGCGGCCAGCGCCACGCCGGGGAAGCCGGCGCCGGCGCCGAGGTCGAGCCAGCGACCCCGAGGCGAGAGCAACCCGGCGACCGCCATCGCGTCGTCGAAGTGCGCGTCGACGGGGCCGGGGCCCACGAGATCCATCGCCCCTCGCCAGCGCTCCAGCAGGCGACGGTGTACTTCGACGGCCGGGCTCACGGTGCCGTGGCTATCAGGAAACAGGGGAGGAGGCCTCGCCGGCCTCCTCCCCTACCGGGCCATGCCCTCCGCCCTCCGGCGTGGCCT
>VGRQ01000756.1 GCA_016875315.1 Deltaproteobacteria bacterium
CGGCACGCCCCCCGGCGTCGGCCTCGGCCAAAAACCCGACCCCATCTACCTCCGCCCCGGCCAGACCATGCACCTCGGCATCTCCGGCCTCGGCACCCAACGCCAACGCACCCTCGCCGACCTTTGAGCGAGCGCGATTTTGCTAGTCTGATTTGCATGGAAATGCAGTCATGGATTGCGGCGACGATCGCTCTAGCCGGACTCTCCAGCGCGTTCCCGAATCCTGCAGCTTCGCGATCGCAGTCGATGCACCTGGCGTGGGCGGAGGTGTTGGAGCAAAAGCCGGACGCGGCGGTGGTGACGGACGCGAAGCTGCGCGGAGAGATTGAGCGTACGGGTCTGCCTTGGCGTGTGAAGGACAAGGGCACGGGCATCGAACTCCTGCTCGTGCCGCCGGGCAAGTACCGACGGGGAGTGTCGCCGGGGGATACCAGAGCCGATGACGACGAAGGCCCGGCTCACGATGTGACGATCACTCAAGCATTCTACTTGGGGCGCTACGAGGTGACGCAGGCCGAATGGCAGGGGGCAATGGGCCCTACGCCATCGGGACGCTTCATTCATCGCCAGGCCCCCGTCGAGGTCAGCTACGAGGACATCGAGAAGTTCAACCAGAGAACGCGTCTGCGCTTGCCGACGGAAGCAGAGTGGGAATTCGCCAGTCGCGCGGGCACTGCGGGTCCGCGCCATGCTGAACTGGACGCCGCGTGCTGGTTCTCGGGCAACTCAGGATCGACTACGCACATCACGGGCACGAAGCGCGCGAACGCGCTGGGATTCCACGACATGCTTGGCAACGTGTGGGAGTGGTGTTCGGACTGGTATTCGGCCGACGAATACGGTCGCTGCTCCGCAGGTGTCGTGGATCCGACTGGCCCGGCCACCGGTAGTGTGCGAGTGCTTCGAGGTGGCTCATGGCA
This sequence comes from Deltaproteobacteria bacterium, assembly GCA_016875315.1. Taxonomy (GTDB): domain Bacteria; phylum Myxococcota_A; class UBA796; order UBA796; family SXON01; genus SXON01. The sequence goes on from VGRQ01000756.1 coordinate 921, forward strand.
TGACAACGATTGGGGCTGCCGTGCTTCGGATCGCAACAACAGCAGACCAAGCGCTCGCGTTGACGATCGTGGCTTCCGAGTGTCGAGGAATCCGGAGCTTAGCCTTGCTGTCGCTCCCCCTTCCCCTGATGAACGCTTGCCATGGGCGGACGTGCTCGAGGTGAGACCGGACGCGGCGGTGGTGACGGACGCGAAGCTGCGCGGGGAGATCGAGCGTACGGGCCTTCCGTGGCGAGTTAAGGACAAGGGCACGGGCATCGAGCTCTTGCTCGTGCCGCCGGGCAAGTACCGGCGGGGTGCCTCGCCCGGAGATGACGATGCAGATGACGACGAGAGTCCAATTCACGACGTCAGGCTGACACAGCCCTTCTACCTTGGTCGCTACGAGGTCACGCAGGCCCAGTGGCAGGCCGCGATGGGCTCGAACCCGTACAAGAAGTCGGGAGACCCTCGGGCTCCTGTGGATAGTGTGGGTGGATACGACGACTACGGCCTCCAAAATATCGAAGCAATAAACCCCGCGTATGATGAGGGTCCACCCAAAGACATCGCCAGCTTCAACCAGAAGACGGGCCTGCGTCTGCCGACAGAAGCCGAGTGGGAGTACGCCTGCCGCGCCGGTAGCACGGCCGGTCGTTACGGCGAACTGGACGATGTCGCGTGGTACCGCGGCAACTCCGGCTCGACCACGCATCCCGTGGGCCAAAAGCGGGCCAACGCGCTCGGCTTCCACGACATGCTAGGCAATGTCTGGGAGTGGTGCTCAGACAGGTACTCCTACAGCGAGTACGATCGATGCTCCAGCGGAGTGGTAGATCCCAAGGGGCCGAGCACCAAGGAAGCCCGCGTGTTGCGCGGCGGCTCCTGGGGCGACGACGACAGGGACTGCCGTGCCTCGGGTCGCGCCCCCGGCGGGCCGGCCAGCCGCCTCGGCATCAACTGCGGGTTCCGTGCCTCGAGGACTCTGGGGTTCTCTGTTCCCATCTCTCCTCTTCCTTCTTCCTCTGAATCCGCACCGCCAACGAAGTCGGCGGCGACGCCGGACGCGCGGCTGCCTTGGGCGGAGGTGCTGGAGCAGAAGCCGGACGCGGCGGTGGTGACGGACGCCAAGCTGCGCGGGGAGATCGAGCAGACAGGCCTGCCGTGGCGCGTGAAGGA
>VGRQ01000757.1 GCA_016875315.1 Deltaproteobacteria bacterium
CGAGCCACGCCAAGCTGGCGCAGGATCACATCCCGGGCCTGTACCTCGGCGCCTGGTCGTCGAGCGTCGCCTACGTGGCCGGCGACGTCCTGAGCAAGACCGGCGTCATCTACCGGTGCATCCTCGCGCACACCAACCAGGGGCCGCCGAACGCCACCTACTGGACGGCCGAGACGAGCGGGGGCTCCTCCGACCACGACGCGCTCGGCAAGCTCGGGTGGCCGGTCTCGGGACACACGGGCGAGGCTCTCGGCCTGCCCGTGTTCGGCGCCGGCGGCGGGGCCTCGACGCTCTCGGCACCACCGGCGCCGCGGGGCAACTACGTGCTCGGGTGGACGGCGGCCGGCGCGCTGGCGTGGGTGGCGCTCTCGGTCGCTGTGGCCGTGAGTCTCGACCCGTGCACCGTCGTCGGCGAGTGCGGCCTGCAAGCGAGGGCGACCTAGATGGCCAAGAACGCGATCGTGTTCCGCAACAAGGCCGCCAGCCGCTACCACGCGAGCCGCCCCTGTCACCTGTTGCTGGCGGACGGCACGCAGGCGGGCATCACCGCGACCAAGATGGCGTCGGCGGGATCGACGCTCCTCGGGCTGTTCGCCCCGGACGGGTCGACCGACGCGGCCAACTGGAAGACCGCGCCCGTGTCGGGCGGCGCGCGGCACACCACCTACGGCTGCCTCTCCGGCGCGCCCGCCATCGGCTCGGTGGTGGGCTGGTTCTTCGCCGAGGTGCCCCACCAGCTCTGGTTCGGCGTCGAGACGGCGGGGCCCCTGGAGTCGCAGGGCAGTTTTATGGCGGGCGAGGTGTTGCTCGCGCACGACACCACCCTCGGGGAGTCGAGCACCTACGGCAACGCCGACGGTCGCACGATCTACGGCATGCTGACGGGCCAGAAGCGCAGCCCCGACACCTCGACCGGCATCCTCTACGACGCGAGCTCGAACCAGGGCCGGGTGTTCTTCGGGGCCGAGAGCACCACCCGGCAGCCCGTGACCCGGTTTTCCAGCGAGAACTACACCGCCACCGACATGTCGCCGGCGTCCTACGGGACCGGCGACTGGATCGTGCAGGGCGAGCACGACGTGTGGCTCCGCTCCTCGTACCGCGTGGGGAAGCTCGCGCACGTCGCGTGGGCAAAGCAGGGCGCGCACTGGGCCACCAGGTCGGTCAACGGCGTGACGTGCCGGCTCGTCGGCCACTCCGTCACCGCCGCCTACGGGCTCCTCTGTGGCTACCGCAAGCCCGGCGCCACCCACGAGACGCCCTACTTCCGGCGCACCGGCGCCACCTACGCGAGCTGGACCGACCTCCTCCAGGCCGCGTGGAATGACGCCCCCAACCTCGCCTACTGGGAGCAGGACTCCAGTGCCTAGCCCACGCGCCCCACTCGCGGCTGTCACCCTCGTGCGTGGCCAGCGGGCCGCTCTCGGGGTCGGCGCGCCCCGACACGCCCCCTTCAATCCTGGCGTCCAGCCCCGCAGGAATGACCATGCCGACCTCCGACAATGACGCCACCAGCCCCGCCGCCCAGCTCCCCGGGGCGTCCGGCGACTACGACATCCCGCCGCTGCCGCCCGCGCCCGAGGGTGCCACGCCCGGCGAGCGGTACTACGGCGAGCTCCTCCAGTGGCAGACGCGGGCACTGGATGGCCGCCTCCGCCACAGCGCCACGCGGGCCTCGGCCGAGCGCGCCCAGGTGAACGCCAGCCTCGGCGAGCTGAAGGCCGAGGTGAAGAGCCTGGGCGGCAAGGTCGACGAGCTCGACGAGGGCAAGCGCCCCGGCATCCTCGGCCGCCTGCTCGCGGCGCTGGGGCGCCTGCCGCAGCCCGTCCAGCTCTCCCTCGCGGCCACCATCGGCCCCGTCATCGCGGCCGTGCTCTACCAGCTCAGCGGCGCGGCTATCGAGGCGTACACCGGCACGCCGCCGCCGCAGGTGACAGTACCGGTGGCGGTGACGCCCTAGCCGCCGACGCCGCGGGCGGCGGTGCAGGCGGCGCAGCCTCGCTGAGCCGGGCGAGGTCGAGCAGCAGCTCGGCAAACGCCGGGGGCGTGGCGCGGCGCTCGCGGGCGCACATCCCGTA
>VGRQ01000758.1 GCA_016875315.1 Deltaproteobacteria bacterium
ACGAGGTGGCCCCCGAGATCGGTCCACTCGCCGCCGAGGCGAGCCGCGCGGCGCGCCGCCTCGTCGTCGGCCAGCAGGCGCCGGATCGTGGCGTTGTCGTCCTCGGGGAAGAGCGGCGCCCTCGCCGCCAGCTCGTACATCACCGCCGCGAGCCCGAACAGGTCGGCCGCGGGCCCCACCGGCGCCCCGGCCGCCTGCTCCGGCGCCATGTAGCCCCAGGTGCCCTTCACGGCGCCGGACGACTCCTCGCTGCCGTGGGCATAGGAGATGCCGAAGTCGAGCAACTTCGCCACGCCCTGCGAGTTCAGCATCATGTTCGATGGCTTCATGTCGCGGTGGACGAGGTGCAGCGGCTCGCCGTGGTCGCCCACCAGCGAGTGGGCGTAGGCCAGCCCGTCGCACACCTGGCGTCCCAGCTCGGCGAGCAACTCCGCGTCGAGCGTGATGGCGCCGTCGCGACACGCCGAGATGATCTTCCGGAAGGTGACGCCCTCGATGTACTCCATCACGAGGAAATACAGCTCGCCCTCGCGATTGAACTGCTGCACGCGCACGAGGTTGAGGTGCTCGAGTCGAGCCGAGATGCGCGCTTCCTGGATGAACAGGTCCTGGAAGCCAGCCTCGGCCGCGAAGTCGGGGTGGATCACCTTGATGGCCACGCGCGTCGACACGCCCGCCAGCGACTCGAAGCGCCCCTCGTACACCCGCGCCATGCCGCCCGCGCTGATGGGGCGGACGAGCCGGTACGGCCCGAGGCTTTCCCCGGCCACGGAGGGCCCGAGCGGTGGCGAGGCAGGCATCGCTCAGCGCCAGCCTAACGCGGTGGTGAGCACCTCGATACAGCGGTCCGGACCGTGTTTCTGCCGGAGCGTCTCCTGCACGGCCTCGGGCCCGGGTAGCGCGGGAATCTCGTCGCGCTCGGGATCGTCCAGCACCACGCTCGCCGCCTCCGGGATGCCGCCACAGCGGCTGCCGATGCTCGGGATCCCGCGCGCCGCCGCCTCCAGCATCACCATGCCCAGGCCTTCCTGCCCCGACCCGTCCACGTCCGGTCGCGACAGCAGTGCCAGCGCCCAGGCCTCGGCCCACGGGATGGCGCGGGTGGCGCCGAGGAAACGCGCCTCGACGCCGAGGCCCGCCGCGAGCGCCTCGAGCCCGGCGCGCTCCGGGCCGTCTCCCACGACGATCACCGGGCGCCCCAGGCGCCGACCCAGCCTCAGCGCCCGGTCCACGCCCTTCAGCGGCGTCAACCGCGCCACCACCAGGAGCGCCTCGCCCCCGCCCAGGGGCGCCTCCACCGCGATCGGGCAGGGCAGCACGCGGTAGGGCGCGGCGAGTAGACCCCCCAGGTAGTCGCTGACCGGCAGGTTGACCGCGCCGTGGATAACCTTGTCGCGACCGGCCACGAGCGGGGGACGGGTCAGATCGGAGCCATGGTAGGCCACCGCCAGCGGCGCTGCCCCCAGCAGGTGGACCGCGAGCGGCCAGGTGGCGGCGAGCACCGCGTCGCCACTCTGCAGCCGGGGACGGAGGTGTAGCCCGGCCCAGGCCGGTCCCCAGCGCGCCCACGACCGCCCCCAGATGCGGGTGGCGCCCTCGGCCGGGCCACGCGCGTGGACCACCGCCTCGATGCCCGCGTCGCGACAGGCGCCGGCCACCGCGTGAGCCCAGCTCGCGATGCCGCCGATCACCGGCGGGTACTCCGGGGTCACGATGTGCAGCCGGCTCAAGCCAGCGACCTCGCGGCGGCCAGCACGCGCTCGGCGCCGAGCCCGCGCAGGCAGGCGTGGTCGCCCACCGGGCACGCCACCCCGCCGAAGCGGGAGCAGGGTCGACAGGAGAGCGGCAACTCCACCGCCACCGCCCCCGTCGCGTAGTGGAAGAAGCCATCGGCCGAGGTCGTGGGCCCGAAGATCCCCACCACCGGCAGGCCCACGGCGGCGCCGAGGTGCAGGAGCCCGGTGTCGCCCGCCACCAGCACCGCGCCGCCCTGCATCGCCTCCAGCGTGTACTCGAAACCCGCCTCGGCCACGCCGCCTAGCTCGGCCACGATGGCCTCCTCGCCGGGGCC
>VGRQ01000759.1 GCA_016875315.1 Deltaproteobacteria bacterium
CCCGCGCGTGCCCGCGGGGTGGACGGCGGCGAGGGCGTAGCCCGAGTCGGCGTCCACCCCGGGGCCCCGACGGCCGCCGCCGTGGTAGCCGCCGCTCGCCCGGAGGCGGGGCCCGGGAGCGCCAACTCCCGGGCCCCTGGGGCAGCGACTCGTCGGGGCCGCACATCCCCGTGCGGGCTTCACCGGTCGCGGCCCCGCCGTCCACCCCGGGACCGGCGCTGTCGTCGAACTCCCCCGCGGCTACCTGCTCCATTGCGACCTGTGTCGCGCGCACGTCGTGGTCTGCGGGGGGTGCCGCGGCAATCGCCGGTACTGCCTTGCCTGCGCAGCCCGGGCCTCGGAGGCACGGAAGCGCCGCGCCCGCCGTGCCTACGAGAGGACCTTCCGGGCGCGCCGGCTACACGCCGCCCGCCAGGGGCTCTACCGCCGGCGTCGCGCGCGGAGAGTGACGGATCGCTTCTGTCCGCCGGGCCTCCCGGTGCCGACCCTCGCCGCGGCTCCCCCCGCCATCCCGGCGGGCGATGCCCCGGAGACGGTCGAACATGTCACCCTGGAAAGCGACGATGCACCTCGGTCGCAGCGCAGTGCACCTGCTGCTGACGGACGAGGAGAACCACGAGATCCTCAAGGCGCGCCTGCCCTTGCGCCCGACCCACCTGCGCGCGGCGACGACGGTCCTGGAGGGCCTGGCGCTCTGGTCCAGCCACCCGCTCACCGTTGCGCTCGGTGCGGACGCCGCCTCGGCGCCCACCTGCGCCGCGTGGATCTTCGGCCTGGACCGGTGGCCCGAGGACACGGCCCTGGTGCGCTTCACGCTCCTCGCGGCCCGCCGCGCGCGGCGGCGGACGATCGCCGGCGTCGGTGACTTCCGGCAGTTGCGGCTCGTGCACCGCGACGGGGGTGCCTCGTGATCGACAAGGACACCGAGGCGCAGATCGTGCGCCTGCACCTCGTGGAGAAGTGGCCGCCGGGCACGATCGGGCGGCACCTGGGAGTCCACCACGGCGTGGTCCGCCGCGTGCTCGGGCGCGTGGGCGTCCCCGCCACGACCCTGGCGCGCCGCCGCTCGATGGTCGACCCCTACGCGGGCTTCATCGCCGAGACCCTCGCCCGCTACCCCGAGCTCTGCGCCAGCCGCCTGTACCAGATGGTCAAGGAGCGGGGCTACCCGGGCTCGAGCGGCCACTTCCGCGAGCTGGTGCGCCGGTTCCGGCCGGCGAGGCCGGCCGAGGCCTTTCTCCGCCTGCGCACGCTGCCCGGCGAGCAGGCCCAGGTGGACTGGGCGAGCTTCGGGGAGGTGCCCGTCCCGGGCGGCAAGCGCCCGCTGGTGGCGTTCGCGATGGTGCTGTCGTGGTCGCGCATGGTCTACGTGCGCTTCGGCCTCTCGATGCGCATGGGCGCCTTCCTGGAGGGGCATTCCGAGGCCTTTGCCTTCCTCGGCGGCGTCCCGCGCGTCCTGCTCTACGACAACCTCAAGAGCGCCGTCACCGAGCGGGCCGGCGACGCGATCCGCTTCAACGAGACGCTGCTCGCCTTCGCGGGGCACTGTCGCTACGAGCCGCGCCCGGTCGCCCCGTACCGCGGGAACGAGAAAGGACGGGTGGAGAGGGTGATTCGCTATATTCGCGACAGCTTCTTCCCCGCGCGTGACTGGGTAGACCTCGACGACCTCAACGCCCAGGCGCGCGCGTGGTGCCTCGGCGTGGCCGCGGAGCGCCGCTGCCCGGAGGACCGCTCGCGCAGTGTCGGAAACGCCTTCGCGGAGGAGCGCGGCCGGCTGCTCTGCCTGCCGGAGACGCCCTTCCCCGCCGAGGAGCGGGTGGAGGTCCACGTCGGCAAGACCCCCTACGCGCGCGTCGATGGCAACGACTACAGCCTCCCGGCCGACCGCGCGCGCCGCACCGTGACGGCCCTGGTGTCCACCTCGAGCGTGCGCGTGCTGGATGGCACCGAGATCGTCGCGACCCACGCCCGCTCGTGGGGACGCAACCAGGTGATCGAGGATCCCGAGCACATCGCCGAGCTGGTCGCGTCCAAGCAACGGGCCGCCGAGGCCCGCGGCCTG
>VGRQ01000760.1 GCA_016875315.1 Deltaproteobacteria bacterium
GGAAGGGATCGCCGCCCCCGAAGGCGTCGCCGCCCCCGAAAGCACCACCGCCGAAGGCGTCGCCACCGAAGCCGTCGAGGCTGGGCGCGCGCGCGCCGGCCTCGGTGATGGGGTCGTCGGAGTCATCCTCCTCGCCGAGGCCCGCGAAGAGCTCGCTGGCGTCGAGATCGTCGTCGCCGGCGAGCTTGTCGTTGCCGAAGCTCGCGGCCGGGGCCACGCCGCGGCCGGGCTCCCGCGTGCCGCCGAGCCCGAAGGTGGCGCTCTCGTCGCGACCGTAGAGGTCTTCCTCCTCGGCGATCGCCGCGGCAGTGGCGTCGTCGTCGTCCTCCTCCGCAGGCGCCGCCATCGGATTCACCTCGACCAGCGCCTCCCCTTCGAGATCGGCCTCGACGACAGCGTCGCCGGACACCGCCGACAGGTCGATGGCCGGTGCCGGCCCGCTCGAAGCACTCGGCGCGGCTGCGGAGGGCACGGTCGCTGGCACGGGCGCTGGCGGCGGCGCGGCCTTCTTCTTGCCGCCGAAGATCGCGGCGAGGATGCCCATCTTCGACTTCGTCCCCGCGCCTGCCGCGGCGGAGGGCACCGCGGCCACCGCCGCCTGCGCGTCGCGCTGGGCGCGCGCGTCGCGATCGAGCCGGGCCTCCTCGTCGGAAGGCATGTGGGGTGCCCGCGCGCGGTCGGCGTAGTTGCGCACGCTGATGTTGCGCTTCTCGCCACTGGCCCGGTCGACGGCGGTCACCTGGAGCATGCCGTTGCTGTCGAGCTTGAAGGTGACGTCGACCTTCGTCTGCATGCGTGGCGCCGGCGCGAGCCCGTCGAGCACGAACTCGCCGAGGAACTCGTTCTCCGAGGCCACGCGGCTCTGGCCCTGCCGCACCGTCACCCGCACCGAGGTCTGGTTGTCGTGTACCGTGGCGAAGGTGCGCGACTCCGCCGCGGGCACGCGCGAGTTCTTGGGCACCACCACCGAGAACATCCCGCCGATGGCGTCGATGCCGAGGTCGAAGGGCGTGACGTCGAGCAGCACCGTCTGCGGGCCGCCGGGGTCGGACAGGTTCGACGCGTGGACCGCGGCGCCGACGGCGACCGCCTCCTCGGGATGTACGCTCCGCGAGGGCTCGCGCCCGAAGAGCCCGGAGACGGCCTCCCGCACGCGCGGCATCCGTGTTTGCCCGCCGACGAGCACCACCTCGTCGATGTCGGAGAGCTGGAGGCCGGCGTCGCCCACCGCGCCGCGCGTGATGTCGATGCATCGCGACACGAGGTCGCCCGTGAGCGACTCCAGCGTGGTGCGGGTGAGCACCGTCTCGAGGTTGTGTCCCGACACGATGTGGGGGATCACCACGTTGGTGCGATCCGAGAAGGACAGGTCGCACTTGGCACGTTCCGCCCCGTCCTTCAGCCGTTGCAGCGCGCTGCGGTCGTTGCGGACGTTCTGCCCCGACTTGGCCTGGAAGGCGTCGCACAAGTGATCGACCACCCGGTAGTCGAAGTCCTCGCCGCCGAGGTAGGTGTCGCCGCTCGTCGCGAGCACCTCGTACACGCCTCCGCTGAGCTTGAGCACCGTCACGTCGAAGGTGCCGCCGCCGAGGTCGAAGATGCAGATGGTGCGCTCTAGGTTCTTCTTGTGCCCATAGGCCAGGGCGGCCGCCGTGGGCTCGTTGAGCAGCCGATCGCACTTCAGGCCCGCGAGCCTCGCCGCCTCCATCGTCTGCGCGCGCTGCTGGTGGTTGAAGTGCGCCGGGACGGTGATCACCGCCTCGTCCACCGGCTCGCCGATGGCGCGCTCGGTGATGGTCCGCGCCACCTGCAGCACCACCGCCGCCACCTCCGCCGGGGACATCCACTCCTCGCCCAGCTTCACCTGCACCCCGCCGTCGGGTGCCTCCCGCACCTGGTACTGCACCCGCTCGCGGGCGCGTTGCACCTCGGGGCTGTCCCACCGGCGACCGATGAGTCGCTTCGTGGCGTACACGGTGCGGTCGGGGTGCGTCAGGATCAGGTTGTGGGCGGCCTGTCCCACGATGAAGCGCCCCTCGCCGCGCGCGCTCACGACGGATG
>VGRQ01000761.1 GCA_016875315.1 Deltaproteobacteria bacterium
GCGGAACCCAGCCGGGGGCGGCGCGCACCTCCACCTCGGTTTCCGCCGTGGCCGGTGGCTGCCCGCTGTCGCGGATGGCGAAGGCCACGCGCACCCGGTAGCGCCCGGGGACGAGGCTGGCGCCACCCTGGCCGCCGATCTTGAACGCGAAGCGGTAGCGACCGGTCGGGTGTTTGTCGCTGGTGTAGCCGAGCTCGAGGTTCTTGAGGCGTTCGTCGGTGCTGGCGTCGAAGACGGCGATGCCCACGCCGATCTCCTCGTTGCCCTCCACGCCGGCGCTCGCGCCCACGGTGCAGGAAAAGGCCACCACCTCGTCGGTGTCGAACCAGGGCTTGCTGGCGGGGCGATCGTGCATCACCTTGCCCACCTGCGTGACCTGGGGGCGGATCAAGGCAGCGATCTCGTCGAGCCGCTGCGCGAACTCGTCGAGGCGGGCGAAGCGGAAGGGCGGGGAAGGACTGGTTTCCAGCGACAGCGAACGCGAGAGCAACACCCCCACGCGCTCGGACAGCCGCCCGTGAAAGCGCGGGTTGCTGTCTTCTGCCTTCATGCGGTCGATCACCCTGTCCTTCAGGGCACCCACGAGGTGCTTGTCGAGCCCGCGCCGCGGGAACTCGGCTTCCCCCGCCATCACCCCGCGCCACAGGATCGCGGCGAGCGCCCAGGTGTCGACCACCGGCGCCCAGTTGCTCTCCTGGCCCGAGGCGATCTCCGGGGGGAAGTGCGCGCCGGGAAGCTCTGCCGCCGCGCCGCCCGCCGCCGAGGAGAGCGCTGCCGCCGCCTGTGTGAGCGACGCGATGTTGCGACGCACGGCGGGCGTGGCCACGTCGGCGAGCACGACGTCGCCGCGCTCGTTGAAGAGGATGTTGCCCGGGCGGACGTTGCCGTGGACGCCGGAGCCCACGGCGGGGTTCTGCGCGAGTTGCCGGACCTGCCGGGCGACGGCCACCAGCACGTCGACCACCGCGCTCACCGGCATGCCCTCGCGCAGGCGACGCTCGAGGTTGTCGGCCATGCGCGGCAAGAGCAGCGCCGGCTGCCCGTCGGGGGTGGTGAAGCGGGCCTCGAGCTTGGGCAAGCACGGCACCTGGCCCTGCTCGTAGAGGCGCGCCTGCTCCATGAGGCACTCGCGGGCCGCCGCGAAGAAACTCTCGGGAGCGGGGGCGTCGGGGCGGAGGTCGCCCGGGGCGAGGGGCACCTTGAGCACGAAGAGCTGGTCGTTCGACTCGCGGCGGACGAGGAAACTCTTTCCCCACAGGCCGACGCCCAGCAGGTTGCCGACCTGGTAGGCGTTGCCTTGCCCGTCGCGGACGGTGTCGCCCGTCTTCATCCCAAACCCAAAAGGTCGCGAAAACTAACGGCGGGAGGCGGGCGGCGCCATGTTGATTCCGCGCCCTCGCGGCAACCGCTCGCGCCGCATCTCGATACGCGCGCCTCGTGATTTTCCCCCCTGGCGGGCACCCCCCCTACGCGCTGTTGCGCTGGCTCGGCCGCGGGCAGGTGGCGCGCTTCGAGCGCTCGCTGGAGGCGCCCGAGGCGGCCCAGCGAACGCGCCTGGCCGCGATCCTCGCCGGTGCCGAGGGCAGCCACTTCGCGCGGGAGCACGGGCTGGCGCCCGGGATGAGCCTCGAGCAATACCGCGGCGCTGTCCCCGTGCGGGCACACACCTCGCTCAAACCCTGGCTCGATCGCGTCGAGTCGGCCGAGCCGGGGGTGCTCAGCCGCTTCCCGGTCATCCAGATGGTGCAGACCTCGGGCACCTCCGGGGCGCCGAAGCGCCTGCCGGTCACGAGGCCCTGGGCGGAGAGCGTGGGGGCCGCGCAGCGCCTCTGGGTGCTCGGCCTGCTCCGCGACGACGAGCAACTCGCGGGCGGCGCGGCGCTGTCGATCGTCTCCCCGGCGGTCACCGGCACCACCGCGGGCGGCGTGCCGGTGGGGAGCAACACCGGCCGCATGTTCCTCGCCCAGCCCTGGTGGGTGCGCTGGCGAGCGCCGGTCCCCTACGAGGTGTACGGCATCGGCGACGTCCCCACCCGCCAGTACGCGATCCTCCG
>VGRQ01000762.1 GCA_016875315.1 Deltaproteobacteria bacterium
ACCACCCCGAGGAAGGACGCCGGGAGCAGCACCACCGCGTGCCGCCGCTGCGACCACACCACGAAGGCCGGCACGATCACCACCAGCAAGGACGGCAGGGCGGCCGCCACCGCCCAGTTGCGACGGCGCCACCCGAGCAGGCCGCCGCCGAGGAGGCCCCCGAGGAGCCAGGCGTGCAGGTCGTGGCCGAGGGCGCGCGCCCGCCTCCAGTGCAGGGCGAGGAGCGCGCGCGGTCGCTCCTCGGCAGGCAGCAAGATCGCACAGGGGTAAGCGTTGCTCACCGCCTGGGCCTCCACGGTGTCGCCAGCGGGGTAGCTGTCCACGTTCATGTTGAGGTAGGCCGGCTGTAGACCCTGCTCCAGGGCATCGAGATCGCGCTTCACCACCGCAGCCTTGTCGGCCCAGGGCCACTCGGTGGGCAACACCAGCGGCGAGGATCGCCCGAGCACGGGGGCGAGTGACACCAGCCCGAACAGCGCGAGCGGCGCCCAGGCCCGGGCCCAGGCGACGCGGGGAGGAAACAGGACAGCGAACAGCAGCGCGGGCAGCAACAGCGCGAGGCCGTGCTCGCGCGCCGTGGCGGCTACGCCCACCGCCACGGCGTAGGCGAGGAAGCTGGCGACCGAGCGCCGGGTGGCATGGAGCAGGGCGCCTGCCCCCACCGCGCCGAGCACGGCGGCGGTGACCGCCTCGGGCTGGAAGATGAGCGACTCCGCCACCAGGTCGGGATGCACCACCACCAGCGCGCCACCGAGCAGCGCCGCCAGGCGCGAGAGACCGAGTACTCGCGCGCCCGCGTACACCACCGCCGTGGCCACGCTCCCGGCGACGAGGCTCACCAGGCGACCGCCGTCGGCCACGCCCACGCCCGCCCACGCCGCGAGCCCCGCCAGCGCGGGGAACAGCGGCGGCACGTACACCTTGTTGCCCACCTGCCAGTCGAGCGCGGAGAGGCCCCAGAGCGGAGAGTCTGGGCCGGTCGCGACGTCGATGTCGTATTCACGAGCGGCGACGAGCCGGGCGGCGAGCGCCACGAGGGCCAGGGCGCCGGCGGTGGCGCCGTCCCAGCGATCGACGGGCCTCGCGGCTGGCTCCATGCCTCGCCCTCCTATCCGAGCGGCGGTAAGCTCCGCCCGATGATCGACGCTTCCTTCCGGCATCGTCTCGCGACGGCGCTCACCCTCACCGGCGAGCTCGGCGTTCCCGCCGTGCTCGGCATGGCCCTCGGCTACTGGATGAGCGACCTCGGCATGCCCTGGATCCCCGACGCCCTCGGGCTGTTCGCGCTGTACGCCTTCCTGAGCCTGGTGCTGGTGCTCGTGGGCCGCGCGCTGCACGGCAAGCTCTGGGAGGAGACACCCCAGGGCCGCTCCCTGCGCGTGCGCTCGATGGTCGGCCTCGCGCTGCTCGCCGTGGCGGGCCTGGTGCGCGTGGGGGTGTGGTACACGACCACCCCCGCGCCGCTCACCGCGCTCTCCGATCGCGACTACGAGGCGGCTGCCGACCTCGACAGCCACAAGCTCGTGGAGCTCAACGCGTCGATGGACGCGCTCCTGGCGCGCGTGGAGGCCCCGGGCGCGATGGCGGCGGGCGCCGACGGCCTGCTCGGTGCCGACAAGGAGAAGGCCCTGCTCGATGCCTGGGCCTCGCTCTACGACCAGGCCTTCGCGCTCGACCAGGTGCGCTTGTTCCACGAGGACTGGTACCGCTTCGACCCCTCCCGCCTCGGCCGTCCCAAGCACCTGCGCAGCTTCCTGCTCAGCTTCGCCGCCGAGGTGTCGCTGGTGGAGAAGGCCCACCGCTTCGCCCGCGCCGTGGATGGCAACGACGACGTCAAGCACCTGCTCGACGCGCCCCACGCGGAGCTCGGTCACGAGTCCCAGAGCTACTCCAGGTTCCGCTCGGAGATCCTCGGCGCCCGCGACCAGGCGCGCGTGCAGGCCGGCGCAGGCTACGCCCGGCTCCTCGACGAGGCCCTCGACGCGCGCCGCGAGGCGCAGAGGCTCGGGGCCGGCGGGGCGTGGCGGCAGATCGACCTGTCGCTG
>VGRQ01000763.1 GCA_016875315.1 Deltaproteobacteria bacterium
CGACCTCCCGCTGGTGGCCGAGCGGCTGCGCGACGCGGGCTACGCCACCGGCGGCTTCGTGAGCACCATCTACGTGTCGAGCGACTACGGCTTCGACCGGGGTTTTGACACCTTCGTGGACTACGACCTCACCAGGAAGGGCAACTTGCAGCGGCAGGTTCGTGCCGAGAGACTGGTGGACGACGCCCTGGCGTGGCTGTCGGCCCAGTCGGGAAAGCCCGCCTTCCTCTTCGTCCACCTCTACGACGTGCACTACCCGTACCTGCCGCCCGAGCCCTGGAGCGTCCGGTACGACAAGCCCGGGACGAAGAAGTCGACGCGGTACAAGAACTACGCCCATTACAAGACCCACCCGCTCACCGACAAGCAGCTCGAGCACCAGCGGGCCCAGTACGACGAGTGCATCCGCTACGTCGACGACCAGCTCGCGCGCCTGCACGCGGCACTGGAGAAGGCCGGTCGCAAGAACACCTGGGTGGTGACCGCCGACCACGGCGAGGAGTTTGGCGAGCGCGGCAGCTGGGGACACGCCCACACCCTTCATCCCGAGGTGATGCGCGTGCCCTTGATTGTCAGCGACCAGCCGCCCGCCGTCCGCCAGGAGCGCGCGGGGGTGATCGACGTGGCGCCCACGCTCATGGCGCTGGCGGGCCTGTCGATGGACACCACCGGGCTCTCCCTGCTCGGCCCCCTGCCCTCGGCGCGCGACTGGCCCATGGAAACCTCGCGTTTCGACACGGCGAAGTTGTCACTGGTGTCGGGCCTGTCCCGAGTGGAGATCGACAACGACGCGCGCGTGGCCTACGACTGGTCGCGTGACCCGGGCGAGCGGCAGGCCGCGCCCGCGACCCCGGAGCAAGTGGCGGCGGCCTGGGCGGCCGTGGGCGAGGCCTGGACCGCCACGAGCGTGGTCCGGAGCCCCGGTTCCATGTGGTCCGGTGGCACCCTCCTCGCGCACGAGGTACACGCCGGCTCGCGCTTCGCGCTCTACCCGCCCGACGCGACGGTGCTGGGCGAGGCCCAGCGCACGCCGCCCTTGCCCCCCCGGATGGAGCTGTCCGACGACACCCGCGAGCAGCTCGAAGCGCTCGGCTACCAGCAATGAGCCCCGATCGTCGCTGGCTGTTCCTCCGCGCCGCCGTGTGGATCGGCATCGCGGTGTACGCGGTGTTCCTCATTCGCGACCCCGGCATGGGCGACGCGGTGGGCAAGGCCGCCCTGGAGGCCACCGGCATCGCCAGGCCCTCGTGGATGCCCGTCCGCCCGCCCGCGGGCCTGTCCCCCCCGCCGCCCTCGAGCGGCGACGCAGCCGACGCGCTGGTGATCGCCCAGGGCCTGTCCACCCCGGACTGCAAGGTGGCCGGTCGCCAGTTGCGCCTCCACCTCGGCCCCGCTGGCTTGTCGTCCGCCGAGGTCCTCGGTCCCGTCCCGGCCTGCCTCGCCGAGCGGGTATGGCAAGTCGCGTGGCCTGCGGTGCCGGGGGTGGAGATCGAGGTCGTCGCCCGCTGATGAGCGCCCCGGCACCGGGCTACACTCCTCGCATGCTGCTCGTCCTGCTCGGGTGCGACCCCGCCGACGAGCGCGAGCTGCGCGTGCTCTCCTCGGCCTCGGGCAGCCCCGGCCCGGCCGAGGTCGACAGCGCCGACACCGCCGCCCCGGTCGACGAGCCCGGCAGCAGCTTCCCCGAGGTAGGCTGCGGACTCGACCACGCCTGGGACGAGGTGCCGAGCGCGCTCGAGGTCCAGTGGTGCGAGCGCCTGAGCCCCGAGGCGGGGACCATCACCGACTACGCCCTGCCCGACACCGCCGAGCCCATCGACACCGGCAGCGCCTCCGAGCCCGGCGCCGGGACCACCAGCAACGGCGCCGAGCCACCCTGCGGCTTCACCAACCTCGTGGGCAACCTCGGGCTCGCCGAGGGCGCGGTGCTGTACTGCGACGCCGACCGCGACGGCGGCACGCGCCTCGCGCGCCTCGGCAACGATGGCACCGTGTCCAGCGAGATCCTCGCCAGCGAGGATTGCGTGCCCGACCCG
>VGRQ01000764.1 GCA_016875315.1 Deltaproteobacteria bacterium
CGCGTGCTGGCGCCAGGCCTCGCGACCGGCCCGCGCGGCGGCGGGCGACCGCGCGAGGATCGCGGCGCAGGCCTCGTCGGCAACCGTGGCGGGATCCTCGGCGAGCCGGGAGAACAGCCCGATGCGCAGGCCCTCCTCGGCCTCGACCTTGCGCCCGGTGAGGGCGAGGTCCATCGCGAGCCTCGGCGTCGTCACCCGGGCGAGCAGGGCGCCGACCATCATCGGCCACGCCCCCACGCGGCTCTCCGGCAGGCTCACCGTGGCGCGCGGCCCGGCGATGGCGAGGTCGGCGGCACACAAGAGGCCCACGCCGCCCCCGAGCACGGCGGCGTCGATCACGGCCACGACCGGGACGGGGCTCTCCGCGAGGTCGGCGAGCGCGTCGGCGAACTGGTGCATCGCGGCCCCGCGCCCGCCGGGATGGGCCATCACGGCGGCGAGGTCGGCGCCTGCGCACCAGGAGGGTCCCTCGGCTTCCAGGCGAATGACCCGCGGCCCGCGGGTGGCCACCGCCGCGCGCAGGCCCGCGATGGTCTCGAGGTCGAGGGCGTTGCGCTTGGCGGCACGGTCGAGCACCAGCCGCAGCACGTCGCCGTTCCGCTCAACGCGCATCGGCGGCCTCCAGCTCGCAGGTGGTTTCCCCCGCACGCACCGCCTGTCCCGGCTGCACGTGCACCGCCCGCACCACGCCGTCGCGGGGACTCTTCAGCACGATCTCGGTCTTCATCGCCGACACCACCACGCAGGCCTGCCCCGCCGTCACGAGGTCGCCGGGGTGTACCTTCACCGCCACCACCGTGGCCGGCATGGGCGAGGCGAGAGAACCGCCCGCCGTGGCCGCCGCGCGGCTCGCCACCCGCTCGATGCCCACCGAGTGACCGTCCACCCAGGCGTGCCGGCCGTCGCTCCACGCGCGGAGGGTGCGCCCGTCGACGAGCAACTCCACGCGACCGGACGCGGCCCGGCGGAAGGGCACGCGGTGCTCCTTCCCATCGACGATGACCACGACGGCATCGGCCTCCACTCGCGTGTCTGCCTCTACCTCGCGGTCTCCGATGCGGAGCCTCATGGCCAGCGCCCCAGGGACTGCCACGGGCTGGGAACTGCCGCCGGCCCCGTGGCACGCGGCGGCATCGCCAGCGCGGCGGCGGCCAGCGCGGCCAGCACGCAGGGCTCGGCGCGGTAGCCCGGCATGAACCGGCCGAGCCAGCCGGTGTCGATCCGGCCCGCCGCGAAGTCGGCCGACCGGACGATGTCGCGGCAGAGCGCCGCCGTGGTGCAAACGCCCGCGATCTCGAAGTCGCCGAGGGCCAGCGCCATTCTCGCGCGTGCTGCGTCGCGGCTCTCGCCGTGGACCACCAGCTTGGCGAGCAGGGAGTCGTAGTGGGGGCTGACGACGTCGCCCTCGGCCACGCCGGCGTCGACCCGCACCCCCGGGCCCGCCGGGGGACGGAACCGGACGAGGGTGCCGGGCGAGGGGACGAAGCCGGCCGAGGGGTCCTCGGTGATGATGCGACACTCGATCGCGTGCCCGCGCGGGGAGGGGACCTCCGGGACCGGATCGCCCATCGCCAACCGCAGCTGCGCGGCCACGATGTCGAGTCCGGTCACCCACTCGGTGACGGGGTGCTCCACCTGCACGCGAGTGTTCATCTCGATGAAGTAGAACTCTCCGCTGGGGAGGAGGAGGAACTCGACCGTCCCCGCGCCCAGGTAGTCGACGGCGCCGGCGAGCCGGATCGCGGCCTCCTCCATCGCCGCCGGGGCGCCGAGGGCAGGGGCCTCCTCGACCAGCTTCTGGTGACGGCGCTGTACCGAGCAGTCCCGCGTGCCGAGCGACACCACCTTGCCGTGCTGGTCGCCCAGCACCTGCACCTCCACGTGCCGCGCGCCCTCCAGGAGCCGCTCCACGTACACCGTGCCGTCGCCGAAGGCGGCGCGGGCTTCCTCCGAGGCGCGGGCCCTCGCCTCCTCTAGCTCCCCGGCCGAGCGCACCACGCGCATGCCGCGCCCGCCGCCCCCGGCCGCCGC
>VGRQ01000765.1 GCA_016875315.1 Deltaproteobacteria bacterium
CCGCGCCCGGCGGGAGCCCCTGCCGCCGGTGCTGATCTTCCCCTTCGAGGCCGCCGAGGCCGCCGCGCAGCGCGCCGCCATGCCCGGGCAGTCGGGCGGCACGGCCCGGCACCAGGCGCCATCGCGAGGCATGATGACCTGCTCGCGCGTGCACCAGGGCTGGCTACTCGCCATGTCCGCGACGATCTCGCGGTCGAAGGCGAGCGGATCGGCACCGCCGGCGTCTTGCGCCCAGGCCAGGGCAAACGCCAGCATCATCGCCGCACCCCGTCGCTGGCGGCTGCCCGGAGGGCGAAGAACACGTCGAGGGCCTCGGCCCGAGTGCGCGCGTCGAGGTAGCCGGCGAAGCGCACGGCGGCGCGGAAGGGCTGTACCGCGAGGACGCCGACGAGGCCGTACACGCTCGGTTCGAAAGCGTCGGGGTTGGCGAAGAGATCGGTGACCATCAACAGGTCGCCCACCACCGCCCGCCCCGAGAGCTCGCCGGCCACGAGGCCAAACAGGTCGGCCGCCCAGAGCCAGGTGACGACGCCGAGCGGGTGGGCACCCGGCGCCTCGCTCACCGACGAGCCTCGCGCGAGGAGCCCGGAGCTAGGGCGCTCGAGGATCGCCACCTCCGGGAGGAACACCGAGCGCCACGCCACCCAGAAGACGATGGGAAAGAAGCAGCTCGCCGCCGCGTAGCCCAGGACAACGAGCAGCGTCACGCCGAGGCCGCGCCCGAGATCGCCGAGGAGGCCGCCCGCCGCGGGGGCACCGCTTGCCCGCTCGCCGAGCGCCCGGGTGACCGGGACGTGCGCGGCGCGGCCGAGGATCCATGCGACGCCGAGGCCCAACCAGGCGTCCTCGCGCCAGGCCACCAGGGCGCAGAGGAAAGCCGCCGCGAGCATCGGCAGCGAGCCCCTCGCGACGCGCTTCCACTCGGCACGCAGCAGGGCCACGCCGAGGTCGACGACGCCACCGGTGTCGCGGGGACGGAGCGCGACGCCGCCCTCGATCACGCCCGGCCCCGCGCGAAGGCGCCGGCCAGCCACGCGCCCACCACCGCAACCTGGGCGAGGGCGAAGCCGGCGCGCACCGGATCGGGCCAGGCCCAGCCCGACCAGAAACCCTCGATGCCCGCGGCGATGGCGAGCATGATCGCCGCCCCCGCCGCGACGCGCGCCACCAGCGGCCCCGCCACCCGCAACGAGCCCACCAGCGTTCGGCCCTGGCGGTCGAGCACCGCGAGGCCCAGTCGCAAGCCAGCGCCGCCGGCGATCACCAGCGCGCCCAGCTCCCAGGGCGTGTGTCCCGAGGTGAAACGCAGCAAGTTCCACCCGTAGCCCACCGCCGACAGGTGCCCGGCCACGGCGCCGATGAACAGCCCGTTGTACACCAGCACCCACGCCGTCCCGAGGCCAAGGAAGATGCCGGCCGCCACCGATCGCAGCGCGATCCCGGTGTTGTTGTACACGTAGAAGCCCGCCATGTGCGCGTTGTCGGCGTGCGAGCGGTCAGCGACCTCGGCGTAGGAGGCCTCCATGTGCGCCCGGATCTCGGCGGGAATCACGCGGAACGCGAAGCTCGGCTCGGCGTAGGCGAGCGCGAAGCCGAGCAAGAGCGGCGCGAAAAAGAGGAAGGCCGAGAGGGCCATGAGCTTCCACTCGCGGCGAACGTCGGCGGGAAACTGGGTGAACACGAGGCGGCCCAGCGCGCCGAGGTCGCGCACGTCGAGGTCGGCGGGGTGGGCGTAGAGCTCGGCATGGGCCCGAGCGCAGAGCGCCTGCACCTCCTCGACAGCGGCGGCGGGGACGGGGGCGTCGCGGAAACGCCCGAGGTCGGCGCAGGCGTCGCGGTACCGCCGCACGATCGACGCGGCGCGGACGGGGTCGCCGCTGAGCGGGACCACGGCGTCGAGGTCGAGCCGCAACGCATCCCATGCCTCGCGTCTCCGGGCCACGAGCGCCGCCCCCGCGATCTCCTCGTCGCGCACGCGCTGTGCCACCAGCTCCAGCGCCCGCGAGGGGTCGAGTCGGCCCAGGCCGAGGC
>VGRQ01000766.1 GCA_016875315.1 Deltaproteobacteria bacterium
CAACCTCAACCGCTGGCACCCGATGGTGAACTTCCTCCAGCTGTGGATGGGGCCGGTCGACCCGGCGCTCAGCGCCGAGGCGATGCTGCGCGAGCCGGAGAGCACGCCCAAGCACCTGCTCGTCGTCCACGGCGTCGACGACGACGAGGTGCCGGCCGAGAGCCTGCACGCGGTGCTGCGCGCCGCCTCGATCCCGAGCGCCGGCGACACGCTCGACGACTACGGGCAGGCCACGCTCGACCTGCCCGCGTACGAGAACGTCAGCACCGACGAGGGACGCCGCACCGCCGCCAGCGTGCAGGTGAACGACGGCCATCATGCCCTCTCGGGCAAGGCCCTCGACGCCGTCGTCGGCTTCGTGGAGAGCGGCGCCGAGGGGGGCTCACCCACCATCGAGTGAGGGCAGCAGCACCAGCATGGTGCCCCGCTCTGGAAGCCGGGCCGCGTCGAGCGTCGTGACGTCGGCGGCGTGGACGATCCCGTCGCCATCCGGGTCGCAGCCATACCTGAGCACCGTTATCGGTCGCGACACAGGCGAGAACGACCACGCGCCCCGCTGAGCCTGCACGCGCCCGAGCACCGCGCCCTTGGCGTCCTGGAGTTCCACCCAGGCGGCGCCCGCGCAGGTGCCCGCCACGCCACCGCTAGGGGCCACGCCCTGGGCCCCCGCGTCGGGCGTCACCGCCTCGCGCGCGTCGATCGGCGCCTCCACGCGCGGGCGCTCGGGCGCCGGCGCCACGTCGGCGCAGGCGAGAAGCGCCGTCCCCGCGAGGGCGATCAGGCTCGCTCCACCCGGCACGACAGCCCCGACATCGCCGGGCAGCCCGACAGCGGGTCCAGCCGGTCGGTGGGCACCAGCGCGAGCGCGTCGATGGCGTAGCCGGCCGGGAGATCGACGACATCGTCGCGAAGCGTGTCGTCGAGGTGGACGACAGCCTCGACGCTCCCCGCCGTGGTCGCGACACGAACACGTTCGCCCGCGGCGAAGCCGGCCGAGGGGTGGAGCGTGACGCCGGGGTCGCCGTGGCGATCGAAGGCGCGAGTGGCGGCGTCTCGCGCGGCGGAGGTGAGGAGCCACTTGTCGCCCCCGCTCGCCGCCGGGGGACGGAGCTGGCGCAGCGCCTCGGCGATCTCCCCAGGGAGCAGCTCGATCTTCTCGCTGGGCGTCGTCACCCGCCAGGTGGCGCGGTCGACCTCGCCGCCCCACCAGGTCCCCGACGACTTCAGCGTCGGCAGGTCGACGGTGTTGCTGTGGGCCAGGAGTCGCTCCTCCCAGGGCGCCAGGTCGGTGGCGGCCAGGTAGGCACCGAGGGCCCGGAGGTGCGCGCCGTGAACGCCGCCGCGGATGGTGGGCCCGACGGCGCGGAAGAGCGCGGCGAGGATGTCGGCTTCCGACCGGGCCTCGCCCGGCGGCGGCACCAGCGCCGGCGTGTACGCGGTGGAACGGTAGGGGAGGATGCTGGTGTCGTGCAGGTGGAGGTCTTCCCGCTCCCAGGGGTGGGCGGACGGCAACACGTAGTGCGCCAGCGCCGTCGTCTCGTGGTCGGCGATGTCGATGGCCACGAGCAGGTCGAGGCCGGAGAGCGCGGCGCGCAGGCGCTCGCCGCCTGGCAGCTCCCGCGCGGGGTTGCCGTGGACGCTCAACAGCGCTCGCACCTGCCCTTCACCGGGGACGCCGATCTCGTCGGCGAGCAGCGCGCCCGGGGCCTGCAAGCACAGCAGAGGGAAGTCGCCCACGCGCGTGCGCGGCGCCTTCGCCGTGGGCAGTTGGCTCACGACGGCGTGGATGTCGAGCACGCCCTTGTTCTCGTAGAGGCCGCCGGGGCGCAGCAAGTTCGCGGTGATCGCGTGGAGCACGAGGATCGCCCAGGCCGTGAGCGTGCCGTGTTCGCTCTGCAAGGCCTGTGGCGAGCGGTGCGCCACCGCCATCGCCGCGCGGCTGAACTTCAACGCCACGCCGGCGATCTCCTCGCCGTTGACGCCGCAGATCTCGCCCGCGCGCTCGGTGGTCCAG
>VGRQ01000767.1 GCA_016875315.1 Deltaproteobacteria bacterium
CCCTCGTCGCCCTTGCTCCGCCCCTCGGCCACGGCAGCCTGCGCGAAGGCGAGCGGGTCGGTGCCGCCGGCGGCGGTCACCACCTCGCAGGGGCCGGGGATCGCGGCGGGTGGCGGCTCCGCGCAGCCGAGCAACCAGAGCATCACGGCGCGTTCATCTCGTCCCACCACGCGGCGAAGGCGGGCGTGTCGACCAGCGCCCGGGCCCGCTGGCGGAGGAGGTCGCGAACGAGCCCGAGCGCGTGGTCTTCGGTGCCCTCGAGCAACTCACGCGGCGTCCGGTTCCCGGCCAGCTCCACCGTGGCGCGGATGATGCTCGCGGCCTCGGCTTCCATGTTGTCGCGGCCGACGTAGCTGCGGATCGCGGCGGCGCTGGTGGCCACCAGCGCGTCGGGATCGAGCTTTTCCAGCTCCCCGGCGAAGGTCTGCGCGTCGGTGTCGAGCACCACGTCGAGCATGTGGGCGCGCAGCGCGCCGTACTCGGCCTCGTGGGAGCGTTCGCAGATGCGGTCGGCCATCTTGTCGACCAGCTTGTGTACCGCCGCGTCCATGAATTCCCGGGCCTTGGACTCCACCTGCCGCTCCACCTCCTCGCCCACGGCGCCGAGCATCCCGCCCCCGAGCTTGCCGAGCGCCCCCAGCGGCGACTTGCCGCCGAAGGGCGATCCCCCGGGCAGCGGCACCGGCGGCCGGAGCTTGCGGGCGAAGGCCACGAGCAGGTCCTGGAACAGGTGACGCAACAGGCCGCGCACCGCGTCGTGGTCGAGCAGGCGGCCCACCAGCGCGCGATCGGGCACGTAGGGGCGCGCGAGCACGTCGCGCAGCGGCTTGCGGAGCTCCGGAGGCAAGGGGAGCTTGCCGGGCGACACCCGCCGCCGGGCGTCGTGTACCCGCTCGCGGATGGTGGATTCCACCCGGGGATCGGCGGCGGCGCTGCGTGCCGCCGCGACCAGCTGGCGCGCCATCCAGGCCGGGTCGACGAGCTCGTGGACCGGGCGATCCAGCAGGTCGTCGATCAGCAAGTCGACGAATCGGTCGGATCCGCCTTGCCTCAGGCGCGCGAGGGTGGCCTCGGTCATGTCGCCTGCGTATTCACGGGACCCGGGCGCGGCGACTGCGGCACGGCGCTTGCCAGCAGCTCTGGTCACGGAGTTCACCATGACCCTCGCTCTCATCCTCGCCTGCAACCTCGACGCGGACGACACCGGCAACAAGGACGGCGCGGACGAGGCCGCCTCCTCCTGCGATCGCGTGGAAACGAGCTTGCCTCTCGACGAGGTGACGCCCCTGGGTTTCGCGGCGGCCGAGGTGTGGGCGTGGCTCGAGGGCACGCACAGCACCTCCTTCTCGCTGGTGGAGGACGAGTCGGAGCGCGACGTGGCGATCACGGTCGACTCGCTGGGCACCGCCACGTGGGTGGATCTCGAGCCGGCCGAGTCGAGCGGCGGGATCGAGCCGGCCATCGACGAGGTCTGCGCCGACTCGCTGGAGATCGACGGCACCATCGACTTCGTCGTGAGCGACGGCACCTTCGACGAGGAGTGGACGGTGGCGCTCTCGGTCGACCAGGTGGCGGCGGCCAGCGCGCGGCTCGAGGTGGCCCTCGACGGGCTCTCGGGCAGCTACACCGTCCCCGGGGGCATGACCGACGGCTGCGACACCAGCAACTTCGTGTTCGAGATGGGGTTCTCGCAGGGTGGCGGGCCGAGCGGCGAGCTGATGCTCTGGTGCGAGGGCAGCGATGGCGACGTGGCCTGGGCGGGGCAAGACCTGCTGGGGAGCTGGGGCGAGGGGGAGAGCGAGTAGCCGGCCGCGCCGCGGCTACAGCGCGTCTGCCACGGCCTCGGTGGGCTCGCCCACGCAGGCCACCCAGAGCTGGTGTACGGCGCGGGTGGCGGCCACGTGCAGCAGGCGCCGGGGGTGCGGCCGGTCGGGCCAGCGGCCCTTGCTCGCGTCGAGCACCACCACGTAGTCGAACTCGAGGCCCTTCACCTGCGCCACGTCCACCACG
>VGRQ01000768.1 GCA_016875315.1 Deltaproteobacteria bacterium
AATCTCGGCAGCGCGCGGGGTGTTGCGGTTGCCCGCGTCCCATGCCGCCACGAACAGGTAGAAGAGCGGATCCGCCGCCGCGCCGAGGCTGCGGTCGAGCGCGTTGATGCGCAGGCGCCCCGAGGCGTCGCTGTCGCCGCGCGCGCGGGCCACGAGGTCGAGGGCCCGCAGCACGCCAGCGCGCGCGTAGTCGGCGAAGGGCCGGTGGAAGCCGTCGGGTTGTCCGCCGTTGGCAGCCGCCATCGCGTCTTCGATGGCGCTGCCCACGTGCGCCGCCTCGTCGACGACGCAGTCGACGTCGAGCTTGTTCCCCTCCCGGGTGCAAGCCTGGGCGACGGCGGCGAAGAGGCTGCTGGCGGCCATGGTCCCCGTGGTATCGCGGCCCGCCGCCACGTTGGCCACGTACTGCACGTCTGCCGCAGACGACCAGGGCGACATGAACAGCCAGGTGTCGGTGGCCGGCGCGCTGCTGCGCTCGGGCATCGCCTCGAGGGGAAGCCGGTAGGGATCGAGGGCCTGGTCGATGGTCTCCCCGGCCGAGGGGTCGGCCTCGCGCGCCCGCGCCTCGTGCCAGCGCGAGAGTGCCCAGAGCTCGCCCGGATCGCCGGCCGCGACCGTTCCCGGCTCGCCTTGCAGGGGGAGATCCAGGGTGACGCGGTCGCCCCCGGGAAGGTCGGCGAGCGCGCCCACCACGCCATCGAGGCCCGCAGCCTTGTCGGCGGCCTCGGCACCGGGCGCCGCCGCGTATGCACCCCACGCGGCGTCGCGCCGGGCGATGTCGCCCGCCGTCGACTTGCCGGAGGCGCCGAGCTTCGCCGCGTAGGCCGCGTTCCCGGTGAGCGACCCGCTCACGCCGAGGAGGTAGTCCGCCTCGGCAGGGTCGGAGGGCTGGCGATCGGCACCGTACACCTGGAGCGTCGCGTTGGCCGCGAGAAGGGCAGCCTGGCGGTACATCGCCGCGTACTCGGCGTGGGCCCGTGCCAGGGCCGCGCTGTCGTTCTCCGACTTGAAGGCGCGGAGCGCCTCGTCGCGGCGGTTGCCGAAGTACGACACCCAGCTCGGACGCCCCTCGAAGGGCGCGCGGACCTCCGTCTTCGCCATCCGCACCTGCCACGAGCTCGCCACCAGCTCGGCCGGGACGCTCGTGGTGGCCGCGGGCGCGGCGTCGGCGCTGCCGGGAGTGGCCTCGTCGCCGCTACACCCCACGTTGTACGCGAGAAGGAGGGTGATCAAGCCGGCCCTACCCCTCGCAGAAGGACTTGTTGCCCGCAGCCGACACGCAGATCGCCATCGCGTTCTTGGTGTCCTGGCCGCTGGCCTTGGCGTAGTCGAGCCACTCGCGAGCGAAGTCCTTGGTGGTGCCTCGCCACTTGGCGGCCTTCGCCTCGTTCTCGTCGGTGTGCTCCTTGGTGGCGAAGGTTTCCTCGGCATCGGCCCACAGCTTGTTGGCGGCCTCGGCCTTCATCCGGTACAGGTCGTACACCCGCTTGGTGTAGGTGGCGCCCGACCACTTCTGCTTGTTCTCGAGCGCGTAGTCGGCCCAGCGGATCACGCCGGTGGCCCGGCCCACGCCGCCGCGGCTGAGCTGAGTGGCGTACTTGAAGCACATGTCGGGGTCGGAGCGGTCGATGTCTTCGAGGTGGCGCTTGACGAGCCGCTCCCACTCGGCCTTGTCGCCCTTGCCCTCGGCGTTGGCGATGAGCACGCGGGACAGCTTGTCCTTCATCGTCTGCGCGCCCTCGGTGCCGATGCGGCCCTCGATGCACTTGGCTTGCCCGGGACGGAGCTGCCCCAGCATGGCCTGGGGCTCGAGCTTCACGAGGTCGTTGCAGGAGTCGTCACCCGCCGCGGCGGCCGTCGGGGGTGGCACCACCGCAGGCGCCGTCGTCTTGGCGGTGGTGGTGGCCGGCGCGGTGGTGGGCGTTGCCGGGGGCGGAACGGTGGTGGTCTTCGCCGTGGTGGCGGGCGGCGCGGTGGTGGGCGCCGTGGTGGGCGCGGTG
>VGRQ01000769.1 GCA_016875315.1 Deltaproteobacteria bacterium
AGACCCTCGCCGAGCTCAGCTCGGGCCCGGCCGCCGCCGAGGCCCTGGTCCAGGCCGCCCGCGTGGTGCGCGACCACCTGGGGCAGGAGGCCCTCGCGCGCGCCGAGCTCGCCAAGAACCGGGTGAAGTACCCCGAGGAACCGGGACTCCTGGTGGTCCTGCGCGAGCTGGGTCGCGCCGCTGCCGATCCCGACATCGAGCTCGCCGCCCTCGACGGACTCGCCCGGCTCCAGGTGGCGAGCGTGGCCGCCCAGGTCCACCTCGAGCGGGCCGAGATCCTCGAGCGCAAGCTCGGTCGCGTGGCTGAAGCCATCGTCGCCACCGAGGAGGCACGCGCCGCCGACAGCGAGAACGGCGCGGTCTTCCTCGCGCTGGAGCGGCGCTACAAGTCGCAGGGGGCATGGGCGCCGCTGGCGAAGCTGTACCGCGAGGAGGGCGAGCGCCTGGCCGAGCAGGGCAGGGGCACCGACGCCGCGTGGTGGCTGGCTCGGGCCGGCCGCGTACACCGCGTGCAGCTCCTCGACGAGACGGGCGCGGGCGAGTGTTACCGGGCGGCGGTGCGCGCCGCGCCGGCAGCCGCCGACGTGCGCCACGAGTACCACGCCTGGTGCGAGGAGTCTCAGGCCTGGGACGAGCTCGCCGCCTCGATGGCCGAGGAGATCGCCCACGCGCCGGCCGAGGCGCGGAGCTTCCTGGAGTACCGCCGCGGCCTCGTGCTCGAGTCGCGACTCGGGCGCACCGACGAGGCGCTGGCCTGCTTCCAGGCCGCGAGCGACGACCCCGCCGCCGCCCCCGCCGCCGAGAGCGTGCTCCGCGTGCTGCAGGCCCGAGGCGCCTGGGCGGAGCTGGTGAGTTTCCTCGAGACGCGGCTGTCGAAGCTGAGCGACCCGGGCCTGATGGTCACGGTGCTCTACCGGATGGGAGAGACCTGCGAGGGACCTCTGGGCGACCAGGCCACGGCGCGGCAGCACTACGAGCGCGTGCTCGACGTGGCGCCCGGCTACCTGCCGGCGCTGGAAGGTCTCGAGCGCGTGTACAGCCGCCTCGAGGCCTGGGCGGAGCTGGCGGCCATCTACGAGCAGCGTGCCATCCTGGCCGAGGAGCCGGGCGCCGTCGCGCTGCAGCGCCACCGGGCCGGCGCGGTCTACGAGTTCCGGCTGGGGCAACAGAACCGTGGTCTCGAGCAGTACCTGCTGGCACTCTCGTCGCAACCCGACTTCGCGCCGAGCCTCGACGCCTACACCCGCTCCATGGAGGCCAAGGGCAACTGGGCCGAGCTGGCCCGCGTGCTGCGCGCGGCGGCGATCGCCACCCGCGACAGCAACGAGGCGGTGAGCCTCGCCTACCGCGCCGCCCGCGTGCTCGCCGACCGCACCGACGACCTCACCGGCGCGATCGCCTGCCTGCAGAAGTGCCTGGAAGTTTCGCCCGGTTTCCTCCCGGCGGTGCTGCTCAACAAGGAACTGGCGGCCCGGCAGGGCGACTGGTCGCAGTACCACCGCCTCGAGCGCGGCCAGGCCGAGATGAGCGAAGACGTGGCCCGCCGTCACTGGCGCCTCTACGCCGCGGCCGAGGCCGCGCAACGGCTCCCCGACGCCGACCCCGGGCAGCTCGCCCGCGAGGTGCTCCGCGAAGACCCCGCCCACCCCGGCGCCGTCGCCATCGCCGAGCGCATGGCATGGTCGGCCGGCGAGCCTGCGTCGCTGGTCGAACTGTTCCAGAAGCGCGCCGCGGCCACGCGCGACGACGCCGAGCGGGTGCGCTGCTTCGTGCGAGTCGCCGAGCTGTCGAGCGACGCACTGAGCGGCGACGGCAGCGCCTCGGAAGACCTGCTGCGCGGCCTCTCCGAGGTTCTCGGGGCCACGGCCGTCCCCGGGCGCCCCCTGTGGGCCCTCGCCCGTGTCGCAGAGGCCACGAGCTACCCCGAGGAGGCGCTCCGCGCGCTCCAGGAGGCCGGCGCGGGCGAGTCGCTCGACGC
>VGRQ01000770.1 GCA_016875315.1 Deltaproteobacteria bacterium
CCCAGGTGGCGCCCATGCGCGGGCGCGCGGCGAGCCAGCCCTCGATGGCGCGACGCAGCCGCGCGCTCAGGCGGAGACGTGTCGGCAACAGTCGCGACTCCTCGTGCCGCGGCGGCGGCAGCGTGGGCAACTCCACCCGGCTCGCCACTCGCTGATCGACCACCACGATGGTGCCGGCGACGCGGTCGCCGAGGCGGCGGAAACGCGGGTCGACGGCCATCGCCGCGAGGCCGACGACGTACATCGCGGGCGCGGCGTCGGCGGCGCGCAACAGGTTTCGCAGCACGACCTCGCGAAGGCCGGCCGGCGCACCGTCGTCGCGTACCACGCGAAGTCCCATCACTCGCTTGCCCGGTGACGCGCCGCCGGGCAGCGACTCGAAGACGGTGAACCACGCCCAGTCGAGCAAGAACAGCGCCAGCATGAAGGCGCCGGAGCCCACGCCATCCAGCCCCTCGATCGCCGAGGCGGCGCCGAGCGGGATCGCCAGGCCGACGACGACCACCACGCGGATGAGCATGTCGATGGCCCAGGCCACGGCGCGCGGCCCGATGCCCGCGACTTCCCAGCGGAAGCGCACGTGCTCGGGCGTCTCGATGTCGACCCGGGTGTCGATCGGGGCCACGCGGAGCGCAGGATAAGCCGTCGCCACCCCGGAGTCCGCGTGTCGAACGACAACCCGTTTGCGCCCTAGCCGTCGTCCCCGGTCGGCCTCGCCACCAGCGAGATCTACGCCGAGGGGCAGTTGGTCGTGAGTCCCATCGCCGCCACCTGGCCCGCCCGCTGCGTACACTGCAACGCCAACGTGCCGGCGGCCGACTTCAAGGCCAAGCCGGTCTGGTACCCGAAGTGGGTGATCATCGTGTTCCTGCTCAGCCGACTGATCGGGATCATCCTCTACTTCTGGAAGCGACGCACGCTCGACCTCAACATCGGCCTCTGCGAGGAACATCGTCGCAAACGAAGCATGGCGATGTGGGGCGGTGGCGGCGCGGCTGCCTTCGCCTTCGTGGTGCTCGGCGCGGGCCTGGCGCTCGACATGCCGGAGCTGTTCATCGGCTTCCTCCTGCTCTTCGTGGGCGGCCTCATCGTCCTGGCCCTCGGCGCGCGCACCGTGACCCCGATGAGCGTGGAGGGCGAGGTGGCGCGGCTGAAGGTGGGACAGCCCTTCCTCGAGTCCTTGCGCTAGGCGCCCACCTCGCCGGTCAACACTGGCACGCCGTCGACCAGCAGCGCCCCGTCGTCACGCAGGCCGGTGGCCACGCCCTCGACCTCGCCCACGCGCACGCGCCGACCGAGGGTGTGCGCGCGCTCGCGCCACAGGTCGAGGCGCCCCGGGTGGGCCGACCACGCCAGGATCGCGCGGAGCACGTCGTCGAGCACCACCTCGCGGTCTTGCGGCACGCCGCGCAGCCGGCGCAAGGAAGTGGCGCTCGGCAGCCCGGGAAAAGCGAGCTGGTTGACGTTGAGGCCGAGGCCGAGGATCACGAAGGACACGCGATCGCCCTCGGCCTCGAGCTCGGCGAGGAAGCCGCCGAGCTTGTGGCCCTCGGTGTCGACGAGGTCGTTGGGCCACTTGACCCTGACATCGAGTGCAGTCGCGACCCCGGCGGCGGCGCCCAGCGTGAGGAGCGGCGCCTCGCGCACCGGCACCGGGGGACGGAGGATCACGCTGAGCAGGAGGTTCTCGCCCGGGGCGGCTTCCCAGCGGCGCCCCAGTCGACCGCGGCCCTGCGTCTGAACCTCCGCCAGCACCGCCGTCCCATGCGGGGCGCCGGCCTCCGCGAGCCTGCGGGCCTCGGCCTGGGTGGAAGTCACCTCGGCGAGTCGATGCACCGTCAAGCCGCCTCCCAGGCACGCATCTAGCCCCCCGGCCCCCTCCCGGCTTCGCCACCCTCCCCAGCGAGCGGGGGAGGGACTCTGCGGGTTGCCCCCCGGCCCCCTCCCGGCTTCGCCACCCTCCCCAGCGAGC
>VGRQ01000771.1 GCA_016875315.1 Deltaproteobacteria bacterium
CTTGCGCCACGGGTTTTCCAGTTTCTTTTCCTTCAGCATCGCCAGCGAGCGGCAGATGCGCTTGCGCGTCTCGTGCGGCATGATGACGTCGTCGATGAAGCCGCGATGGCCGGCGATGAAGGGGTTGGCGAACTTCTCCTTGTACTCCTTCTCGCGCGCGGCGATCTTGGCCGGGTCGTTCTTCTCCTCGCGGAAGATGATCTCCACCGCGCCCTTCGGTCCCATCACGGCGATCTCGGCGGAGGGCCAGGCGAAGTTCACGTCGCCGCGCAGGTGCTTGGAGCTCATCACGTCGTAGGCGCCGCCGTAGGCCTTGCGCGTGATCACCGTCACCTTCGGCACGGTGCACTCGGCGTAGGCGTAGAGCAGCTTGGCACCGTGCTTGATGATGCCGCCGTACTCCTGCGCCGTGCCGGGCATGAAGCCGGGCACGTCGACGAAGGTCACCACCGGGATGTTGAAGGCGTCGCAAAAACGAACAAACCTTGCGCCCTTGATCGAGCTCTTGATGTCGAGGCAGCCGGCCAGCACCAGCGGCTGGTTGGCGACGATGCCCACCGTCTGTCCCGCCATGCGGCCGAAGCCGATGACGATGTTCCTGGCGTAGTCGGGCTGCAGCTCGAAGAAGTCGCCCTCGTCCACCGTCTTGACGATGAGCTCCTTGATGTCGTAGGGCTTGTTCGGGTTGTCCGGCACCAGGGTGTCGAGCGACATCTCGATGCGCTCGGAGGGGTCCTCGGTCGGCACCACCGGCGGCTTCTCGCGGTTGTTCGAGGGCAGGAAGGAGACCAGCCGGCGCAGCATCATGAGCGCCTCGACGTCGTTCTCGAAGGCGAGGTCGGCGACGCCCGACTTGGTGTTGTGCGTCACCGCGCCGCCGAGTTCCTCTGCGGTGACCTCCTCGTGCGTCACCGTCTTCACCACTTCCGGGCCGGTGACGAACATGTAGGAGGAGTCCTTCACCATGAAGATGAAGTCGGTCATCGCCGGGCTGTACACCGCGCCGCCGGCGCAGGGGCCCATGATCATCGAGATCTGCGGCACCACGCCCGAGGCCAGCACGTTCCTCTGGAACACCTCGGCGTAGCCGCCGAGGGAAGCGACGCCCTCCTGGATGCGCGCGCCGCCGGAGTCGTTCAGCCCGATCACCGGCGCGCCGGCCTTCATGGCGTGGTCCATGATCTTGCAGATCTTCTCGGCGTGAGCTTCGGACAGCGCGCCGCCGAACACCGTGAAGTCCTGGCTGAAGACGAAGACCAGGCGGCCGTTGATGGTGCCGTAGCCGGTCACCACGCCGTCGCCCGGCACCGCCTGCTTCTCCATGCCGAAGTCGGTGCAGCGATGCTCCTTGAACATGTCCCATTCCTCGAAGGAATCGGGATCGAGCAGCAACTCGATGCGCTCGCGCGCGGTGAGCTTGCCCTTGCCGTGCTGCGCGTCGATGCGCTTCTGGCCGCCGCCCAGGCGTGCCGCCGCGCGCTTCTCGTCGAGTTGCCTGATGATGTCGTGCATAGAGCCTCCGCTGAAAACTAGTCCTTGTGCTGCAAATGATTGAGCAATCGGTGCGCCGCCGCGGCCGGGGTCATGCTGCCCGCCGTGACGCAGCGACTGACTTTTTCCAGATCCTGCTTCACGCCCGCGTGGTGCCTGAAGCGGTTGCGCAGTTCGGCGTCGATGAGGGTCCACATCCAGTCGAGGGCCTGGCGGCGGCGCTTTTCGGCCAGCTCGCCGCTCGCCTCGAGCGTCTTGCGATGCATTTCGATTTCCTGCCAGAAATCCGCGACGCCCGCGCCGGTCTGGGCGCTCATGGTCAGCACCTTCGGCCGCCAGTGGACGGAGGTCGAACGCAGCAGGCCGAGCGCATTCTCGAACTGATGTTTGGCGAACTCGGCCGCCTTCGGGTCGAGGTCGGCCTTGTTGATGACGACGAGGTCGGCCAGCTCGACGATGCCCTTCTTGATCGCCTGCAGG
>VGRQ01000772.1 GCA_016875315.1 Deltaproteobacteria bacterium
CTTCAAGGCCCGTTCGCTCGCCGAGTACGAGGGCGTCTACGCCCGCATGGGGGTGAAGTTCGACGAGGTGCTCGGGGAGAGCGCCTACGCCGACCTCGTCGACCCGGTGGTCGACGCGCTCCTGGCCGCGGGGCTCGCCGAGGAGAGCGAGGGCGCGGTGGTGATCCGCGACGGCAACCAGGTGTCGGTGGTGCGCAAGAAGGACGGCGCCGCCACCTACACCGCCACCGATCTCGCCTGCGTGCGCTACCGGGTCGACCGCTGGAACCCGGCGCGGATGGTGTACGTCACCGACGTGCGGCAGGCCCAGCACTTCGCGAACTTCTTCAAGATCGCCCGGAAGTGGAATGTCAGCGCCGAGATGACGCACGTGGGCTTCGGCATGCTGAAGCTGCCCGAGGGGGCGATGAGCACACGATCGGGGAACGTGATCCGGCTCGTCGACCTGCTCGACGAGGCGGTGGCGCGGGCGCGGGCGCTGGTGGACGAGAAGTCGGCGATGCTGCCCGAGGCCGAGCGAGCGGCGGTGGCCGAGGCCGTCGGCACCGGCTCGGTGCGTTACCAGGACCTCGTGCAGTCGCCCGCCACCGACGTGAGCTTCGACTGGAAGCGCATGCTCGCCATGGACGGCAACTCGGCGCCCTACCTGCTCTACTCGCGGGCCCGCGCGCGCTCGATCCTGCGCAAGGCGGAGATCGTCCCGGGGGCGATGCGCCTCGATCACCCCGTGGAGCGAGAGCTCGCGCTGAGCTGCCTGCGGTTCCCCGAGGCGGTGGCGGCGGCCACGCGCAACTACGCGCCCAACCTCCTCGCCGAGCACGTCTACCGCACCTGCGAGTCCTTCAACCGTTTCTACTACGAGTTGCCCGTCCTCCAGGGCGGCGAGGCGGCCGGGTCGCGACTGGCGCTGGTCGCGGCGGCCGACGTGGTGATGTCGCGAGGGCTGTCGCTCCTCGGCCTCTCGCCGCTCGAGCGCATGTAGGCCTTGGACGCATCGGCCCACCGGGTGTTCGTGACCGAGCGGCGGCGCAACGCCGCCCGGCTGGTTGCCATCCGCGCCGCGGCCACGCTGGCCTGGACGGGGGCCGCCTTCAGCTTCGGTTGGCGGCAACAGGCGCCCGTCATCCTCACTTACCTCGCGCTCTCTGTCGTGCTGTGGCTCGCATCGCGTCGCTGGCCAGCCGTGCTCGACGCCTCGCCCTGGGCCCTGGCCGCGCTCGACATCCCGGCGTTCACCGCCGCGCAATGGACCCTCCTCGCCCGCGGCGAGGAAGTCGCGGCCTACGTCCTCGGCATGAACAACGCGCTCATGGCGGTGGTGATCGTGGGCTCCGGGTTCGTGTTGTTGCCCCGGGTCACCTGGTGCGTGGCGGGGGTGGCGGCGACGTTGCAGAGCGTGATGGTGTGGGCCGTCGACCCGACGCGCGGCGAGCGCCTCGTGGGGGCGCTCCTGGTGTATGGCACCGTCGCCGCGCTGGTGGCCGGTCTCACTACGCAAGTGTCGCGACTGGTGGTGGCTGCGGCGGCAGAACAGTCGGCCCGTAATCGGTTGCAGCGGTATTTTTCCCCGGCGGTGGCAGACCGGATCGTGGCGTCGGGCGGCGCTCGCGCCCGCGGCGAGCACCGGGAGATCACCGTGCTGGTGAGCGACCTGCGCGGGTTCACGGCGCTGGCGGCCGGGGCCGACGCCGAGACCGTCGTGGCCTGGCTCGACGCCTATTTCTCGGCCATGGTCGAGGTGATCTTCCGCCACGGGGGAACCCTCGACAAGTTCGTCGGCGACGGCATCCTCGCCTACTTCGGCGCGCCCGACGCGCAGGCGGACCATGCCGAGCGCGCGGTGCGATGCGCGATCGACATGCAGGCGGCGCTGGCCCGGCTCAACGAGGCGAGGTCGCGACAGGGCCTTCCCGGCCTGCGGATGGGCGTGGGCGTTCACACCGGCCGGGCGCTGGTGGGCGACGTGGGGC
>VGRQ01000773.1 GCA_016875315.1 Deltaproteobacteria bacterium
CGGCGCCCACCGCGGCCTGCTCCGGCGAGCGCACCGTGCTCGCGTCGAGCGACGTGGAGCTGGTCGCCACCGACTGCGGGGGACTGGCCGGTATCACTTTCCCCGGCGTGCCCTCGGCGGTGACGGCCAACACCTGGTGGGGCTGGCTCCTCGGCAAGCTCGACGGCAGCTCGCCCGCCGGGTGGGTGCCCTATGGCGAGGGGGAGGGTCCCGAGTCGCTGCTGGGCGAGAAGGGTCGGGCCCTGGCCGTGGGCGTGGGCGAGCGGAAACTGGGTGCAGGCGACGCGTGGACGCTGGTGAGCCAGAGCCCGCTGGTCCAGGTGCGGCAGGCGCCCGAGGGCTACACCATCACGCGCAGCGTCGCGGCCGGCGACAAGCCCGACACCTGGAACGTGAACGTGCGCGTGGAGGCGAGCCAGCCGGTTGCGGGCCCGGTGTGGGTGGGCATGGTCGACGAGATCGTGCCCAGCGCGGCCACGATGAACACGCGGCGGCTCAGCGCGGCCGTCGACGGCAGCCTCGAGGCCCTGGACGACCCCGAGGCCGGTTGTGGCTCGATGTTCAGCGGCCCGCTCCCGCAGGTGTGGAACGAGCCCGTCGACTGGGTGGGCATCGGCGACCAGTACTACGTGGCCGCGCTCGCGCCGCTGGAGGGCACCAGCGGCACGCTGGAGCTGTCACGCCCGGCCGAGGGCCTGCTGGGCGCCTTCTTCGTGTCGCCCGCGGCGCAACTGCTGCCCGGCCAGCCGGTGGACCTCTCGTTCGCGCTCTACACCGGTCCCAAGGAACTGGGCCGTCTCGCCGAGTTCGGCCACGCCCTCGACGAGGCCGCGTCGCTCGGCATCTTCGGCCTCTTCGCGAAGATCCTGCTGTTCACGCTCCACATGTTCCAGGGCGTGCTGGGGAACTGGGGCCTGTCGATCCTCGCGCTCACCTTCCTGGTGCGGCTCTCGCTCTACCCGCTCACCCGCAAGGCGGTGGTGGCGGGGCGCAAGATGCAGGTGCTCCAGCCGGAGATGAAGGCGCTCCAGGAGCGATTCGCCGACGACAAGGAAGCGCTCAATCGCGAGACGATGGCGCTGTTTGCCAAGCACGGCGTGAACCCCCTGGGCGGGTGTTTCCCCATCCTCGTCCAGATGCCGGTGTTCTTTGCCTTGTACGCTGCGATCTCATACGAGCCCGCGCTGTTTCACGCCAACTTCCTCTACCTGCAAGACCTGTCGTCGCCCGACCCCTTCGGCCTGCTCGGCGTGCTGATCGTGATCGGCATGTACGTGCAGCAGTCGATGACGCCGATGACCGGCATGGACCCGGCGCAGCAGCAGATGATGAAGCTAATGCCGCTGTTCTTCGGCTTCATGATGTTCTCGATGCCGGCGGGCCTCTCGCTCTACTACACCCTCAACACCGTGCTCGCGATCGTGCAGCAATGGTACAACACGCGGTCAATTCCCCACCCCTCCCCGGGAGTCTCACATGCCAGTTCCTGAAAACCATGTCGTGGCCGAGGGCCGCAACCTCCGCGCCGCCGTCGAGGCCGCCGCCACGCAACTCGGCGTGCCCACCACCGCGGTGGAGCACAAGCTCGACTTCGCGCACATGCGCGCCTCGGGCTCCGCGGGCGTCGACAGCGTCCGCATCTTTGCCTGGGCGCGCGACGTGGCCGCCCTCGCCCCGGCACTCGCCGCCGAGGACTGGGTGCGCGGGCTCCTCGCCGCCATGGGCCGCGAGGGCGCGGTGCGCTCCGAGCTCCGTGGCGACTCGGCGGTGGTGTACATCGACGTGAAGGAAGGTGCCGGCCACCTCGTCGGGCGGCAGGGGACCACCCTCCGCGCCATCCAGCACCTGCTCGAGCGCAACGTGGCGAACGAGTTCCCCGGCGTCAGCTTCCGCCTCGACGTGTCGCGCCCCGACGACGGCGGCCCGCGCCGTGACGACCGGCGCGATGACCGGCGCGGCGACGACC
>VGRQ01000774.1 GCA_016875315.1 Deltaproteobacteria bacterium
GGCGCCTCGGGGATCGTCCAGTAGCCGCGGTTGACCACGTCATAGGCGATGGTCTCGATGTGGTCGACCGGCGGCGTGGGCAGGGGGGCGAAGCTGACGGTGTCGAGCTTTTCCGGGCCGTCGGGCAAGAGGTACTCGAGCGACCCCGAGTAGGTGCGCAGCAACAGTCGCGACCCGTCGGGCCAGAAAGACGCGCCGGTGGCCGCGTTCTGCGGGCCGGGATCTTCCTCGGGACCGGTTGGGATGTCGCCCACCACCGAGGCCACGGCGGCGTCTTCGTAGGCCGGCAGCACGTACACCCCGGCGGTGTTGTCGGGGCGCTTGGTGTAGAGGAAGAAGCGGCCGTCGGGCGCCATCGCCGCCGCCTCGCAGTTCTCGGGGGCCTCGGGGTAGGTGAAGCTGTAGGCGTCGGGCAGCGCCGTGAGCTCCGTCGTCACCCCGTCGAGCACGGGCTCCTCGACGACGAGCAGGGCGAGGGCGTCGCGCTCCCCGGAGTTGTCGCCCGCGTCCACCACCACCAGGCACGCGGATGTCCCGCAGGGCGCGAGGATCAGCTCCTCCCAGTCCACGTTCTCTTCGACTTGCAGCGTGAGCGTGGCGAGCGTGTTGCCCGCTGGGTCGATGGCCACGATGTCCGCGGGGTTGCCGTGGTCTTCGAGTACCCAGAGCACGCCGGGATTCTGGAACGACACCACCAGCCCCGAGATCTCCTCCAGCTCCACGTCGACGACGGTACCCGTCTGCTCGGGCTCGCCCCAGCTCTCGCAGGCGGGCCCCGCCTCGGGCCACTCCACCGGACCGGTGCCGCTGCTGCCGCTGTCGCCACTGTCGACGACCCCGGAGTCGCCACCGCTGTCTACCGCCGAGTCGCCGTCGCCGACGGCGCCGGTGTCGGCCCCCGAGTCGGGCGCAGAGTCGGACGCGGAGTCGGGCGCGCTCGTGACCACCTGGGTGACAGTGTGACAGGCGACGAGCGCGAGCATCGCCGCATCATAGCTGCCCCGCGCTGCGCCGTCGGGGTAGGCTGGCGGCGATGCAGAATCGCCTCGTCGCGCTCCTCCGCGAGAAGTCCTACCGTCGCATGAAGGTGGTGCTGGCCAGCGGCCGGGAGTCTGATTTCTACGTCGACGCGCGGCAAACCACGCTCCACGCCGAGGGCAGCTGGATCATCGGCTCGCTCATCTGCGACCGGCTCTCGCCCGAGGTGGTAGGTGCCGGGGGGCTCACCATGGGCGCCGACCCCGTCGCTAGCGCCGTGGCCACGGTGTCGTGGTACCGGCAGCGCCCGATCCACGCCTTCATCGTGCGCAAGGAGCCGAAGGGTCACGGCACCCAGGCCTGGGTGGAGGGCCGGAGCAACTTGCCGCCGGGCTCGCCCGTGGCGATCCTGGAAGACACCACCACCACCGGTGGCTCGCTGCTCAAGGCCATCGATCGCGCCCAGCTGGATGGGCTGCGCGTGGTGCAGTGTTTCACCGTGGTGGATCGCGAGGAAGGCGCGGCCGAGGCGCTCGCCGCCCGCGGCTACGGGCTCGAGGCGCTGGTGCGCCGTCGCGACCTGGAGGCCTCGTGATCCTCTCGCTCGCCCTTGCTCTCGCCAACGAGAGCCGCGACTACGCGCGCACCGTCGCCGCCGCCACCGAGGAGGCGCGGGTGTACGACGGCTGGTACACGGCGCTCCTCGTCCGGGCCACCCGGGTAGACGAGGCGCTCCGCGCCACCCAGTCGGAGCACGTCGCCGCCATCACGGGACAAGAACCGGCCGGGGCGGCAGGCACCGACTTCGTGCTCGCGGTGTCGGGCCAGTTCAAGGACGAGCTGCGCTTCGGGACCGACGGGAACACGCCCTGGACCGCGCGGGTGTCGGCCGGGGGCACGTCCTGTCGCGACATCGCGATCACCACGCGCAAGAAACCCTCGACGCTCGACGAGGCGCTCTACCCCCACCTCACCAGCTGGGACC
>VGRQ01000775.1 GCA_016875315.1 Deltaproteobacteria bacterium
GCTCCCCCTGCGGCACTTCCCGCGGGCCGGGCGGCGCCTCGTGGCCGCGCTGGTGGCCGCTCTCGTGGCCTGGGGCGCGGCACAGGCGAGGTGGTTCTGATGGATGCGTGGATCGCCGCGGGGGGCGACCCCCAGAAACTAGCCTTCTACCGATCGTTCATGGAGGTGACTCCACTGAGTGATACATCGGGCCGCGCCCTGGTGTTTCACCACGGCACGATCGGCGACTTTACCGGCGGGCCAGCGTTACTCGCCGAGGCAGAGTCTCGACTCCGTGCCCTCGGTTGCCGCGAGGCGGTGGGGCCGCTCGACGGCAATACATTCTTCGCGTATCGATGTGTCGTCGGCGGCGGCACCCCGCTTCCCCTGGAGCCCACGGCGCGTCCCGAGCCCTGGCGACGCGCTGGCTACCGGGAAGATGCCCGCTTCGTGTCGGTATTCGCGCCCAACTCAGAGCGGGTCTGTCGCGACCGTGGCTTGCCGGATGGATGGACGCTGCGGAACTTCGACCCCGCTCGTTTCGACGAGGAGCTGGCCGCGATGTACCGGGTGACGCTCTCGGCCTTCGCTGCGGCCTGGCGCTACGCGCCCATCCCCTACACCGCCTTCCACGCGCAGTACGCCGCCTTCCGTGGGCGGGTCGACCCCCGGTGGGTGTGGGTGGTCGACGATCCCCACGGCGTGACGCAGGGCTACTTCTTCACGCTGGTGGCGGGGAGCGTGGTCATCGCCAAGACAATCGCGCTCCACGCGAGCGCCCACGGCAGGGGCATCTCCTGGTCCATGATCGCGGCCATGCATCGGCAGGCCCGCGACGCCGGGCTCGACGGCGCCATCCACCACCTCATGCACGAGGACGCCGTGTCCAACGCCTTCGCCGGCGAGGGCGGCCGGGTGGTGCGGCGCTACGCGCTCTACCGGAAGCGTCTCTGATTCATGGGGCTCTACGACCTCCTGCAGCCCAGCGATCGCCCGGCGATCATCGAGCCGAGCGGTCGCTCGAGCACCTTCACCGACCTGCACCACGAGGCCGGTCGACTCGGCGGCTACTTCCACCGGCAGCTCGGCGCGGGCGGGCGCGTGCTGTTGATGCAGCCGGTGGGCATCGACCTATACAACGTGGTGGTGGGCCTCTTCGCGGCCGGCGCCACCGGCGTGCTCGTGGACCCCTCGGCGGGCTACCGCCGCGTGCGCGAGACGCTCCGGCGCATCGGCGTGCGCGGCGTCGTCGGCCCCTGGTGGGCCCAGGCGCTCCGCCTCTTGTTCCCCGAGCTGCGCGGTGGCCACGCCTACCTCGGCGGCCTCGGCGGCACGCCCTACGCCCGGGCCGAGGGTGGCCCGCTGCCCCAGGGCTTCGACGCGGAGACGCCCGCGCTCATCACCTTCACCACCGGCTCGACCGGCCGTCCCAAGGCGGTGGCGCGCTCCCACGCCTTCCTGGTGGAACAGCACCGGGTGTTGTCTCGCCACCTCCGGCTTGGTCCCGGCGACGTCGACCTCGCCACGCTCCCGGTGTTTGCCCTCTCATCGCTCGCCAGCGGGGCCACGGTGGTGTTTCCCGACAGCAATCTGCGCAAGCCGGCGTCGGTCGATCCCGCTCGCGTGCTCCCGCAGGTGCGCGGCCAGCGCGTGTCGCACGTCACCGCCTCGCCGGCCTTCCTCGCGCCGCTCGCTCGGGCGCTGCTGAAATACGGTGACTCATATCCATACTTACGAGGTTGTTTCACGGGTGGCGCGCGCGTGTCAGCGCAACTTGGTCGCGACCTGTGCATTGCCTTTCCCGGGGCGCGCGTCGAGGTGGTGTACGGGTCGACCGAGGCCGAGCCCATCGCCGCGCTCGACGTGCGGTCGTCGCTCGACGCCATGGAGGAGGGCGAGCGGGAGGGGCTCGGGGCGCTGGTGGGCACGCCCGTTCCCGAGATCGCGGTGCGCGTGGTTCGCCCCGGCACGCTGGAGCCGG
>VGRQ01000776.1 GCA_016875315.1 Deltaproteobacteria bacterium
TGGATCCGTCCCGACCTGCTCGTGGCTGTCCCGGCGGCGATGGCTTTCGCGCTGGGGGGGCGCGGCTGGCCGGCGTTGCTGGGGCTGGCCGTGGCCGCCCTTGGCCGCGTGGCGCAGCTCGATAGCCAGGGCGGCGAGCTGCTCCGTCCCGAGGCCTACCTGCAGCTCCCCACCTGGGTGGAGGGCCTGCGCCCGCGATGGGGCGTGCCCGAGCAGAGCGGCGGATTCGCGCTGGTCGCGGCCACCGGCTTCACCTCGCCGGCCTGGTGGTTGCTGGCGGCGCTCGGCCTCCTCGCCCGGCCCCACCGGGGCCTCGGCTGGCGCTGGCTGCCCTGGCTGCTCCTCGGCACCCTGCCCTTCGTGCCCAAGGCCTGGCCGCTGGCCGACGCGATCCGCTTGCAGTACCTCGGCCACGTGGCGCTGGCCGGCCTGGTGGGACTCGGCGCCGGCCCCCTGCGGTGGCGCGGGATCTTCCTGGCCGTGGTGCTGCTGCTGCCCGGCCTGGGGCGGATCCAGCCCCGGTGGGCCACGCACGAGGAGTGGCGTTTCCTGGCGCGGGCCGTCCCCGGCTTGCCAGAGGGGAGCGTGGTGCAGTCGGCGGCCTACGGGCACCGAAACGAGTCTTTCCGCCGGGTGATGGCCACGCTCGGGCCCGCGCGCTGGGTGGAGCGCGGCGAGGCCGACATCGTCTACCGGGGCATCGGCGAGCCGCCGCCCGGGGGGGTGCCGATCGTCGAGTACCGCTTCGAACACGAGGGCGACCTCGACATCGAGCTGCCCACGCGCACGGTCACCCTCGGATTCTACTCGGTGCGGCCCACGGCCTCGACCGGGCAGGACTCCACCGCGAACTGAAACAGTTTCTCCTCGGCCGGCCGGTGCTCGCGCACGAAGGCCTTGCGATCGTCGTCGCGGCCGAAGATCTCCGGCGAGATGTCGGTGCAGGTGTCGCAGCTGATACAACTGAGATCCACGAACCATGGTCCAGCTACGTTCGACGGGTGTTTCTTTGATACATCGGCCATGTGTCAGCTCCGGGCCCCCGACACCACGCGGGCACTCTCGCGGTGGGGTTCGCTCACGCTACCACCACCGGGCTGGCGTTGCCCGTGGTCGTCGGGCTGCTCGTCGCTGCGCTGGCCGCGCCGGGCGAGTACCCGCGCCACCAGCTCCGGCTCGGGTTCCCGTCGCAACACGCGGCGGATCACGTCGACCGGGTCGCCGGGCACGGGGAACAGCTCCGCCGGGTCGTAGTGGTAGTTCATCGAGTACAGGCCCGCGCACACCGGGTCGAGCGCGCAGGCGTCGCAAGCCGCGGCCTTGCCGTGCAGGAACTGCTTCTGCAGGACGAAGCCCTTCTTGTCGAGGAAGCGGATGCAGCGCTCCTCGTCCTTCACGATCTTGCGTGTTTCCGTGCTGCACTCGGGGAACTCGGGCATGAAACACAGCGGCACGCGCTCGGCGCGGAAGCTCCGCCCGGTGCTGCCGAGGAAGCGCATCGCCCGTCGCAGGGACAGCTCGAACTCGCCGAGGCGCGGGATGACGTCGGGATTGCGCTCGGCCCGGTTCATGTTCGGGTCCATGTTGTTCCACACGAAGTGGCGCACGTGCGGGTGGCGCTCCACCACCCAGCGCACCGTGGTGTCGAGGTGGTCGCTGTTGAAGGCGTTGATCACGGTGTTGATGTCGGCGGTGAGGCCGAGTCGCGGCACGTGGCCCAGGGCGCGGTCGATGTGCCCGTGGCTCCCGGGTGTCTGGGTGAGGAAGTCGTGCACGTCGGGGTGGTAGCTGTGCAACGACAGGTGAACGTGGGTGAGCCCGGCGGCCGCCAGCTCGGCGAGGAAGTCGTAGTCGCAGATGCGCTGGCCGTTGGTGATCATGCGGACGAAGAGCCCGCGCGACTTCGCGTAGTGGATCGCCGGCAACAACAGGGGAGCGATGGTGGGCTCG
>VGRQ01000777.1 GCA_016875315.1 Deltaproteobacteria bacterium
GGCGCCGCCGGCGCTGCCCGCGCAACCGCGCGGCGTCCGCACGCACCCCGGCCGGCGCTCCGCGGGCGTACCCATGCAGGTCCACGGGACCTGGATGCTCGTCACCTTCGCCGCCGCCGTCGCCGCCTTCGTCCTCGGCCTGCTCGTCGGCAGCCGCATGCACGTCCCGCGGGGATCCAGCTCAACTGTCGTCACGCCGGAGCCGTAGTCTTGGAAGCCCCGACCCCGCGCAGGCCCTTCGCGCTGGCCGCCCTCGTCGCCCTGCGTCCCAAGCAGTGGACGAAGAACCTGCTCCTTTTCGCGGCGCTGGTCTTCTCCTCCCACTTTACCTCCGCGCCCGACGTGGCCCGCGCCGGGGTGGGCTTCCTCGCGTTCTGCCTGCTCTCGAGCACCGGCTACGTCTACAACGACCTCCGCGACGTGGACGGCGACCGGAAACACCCGAAGAAGCGCCTGCGCCCGCTCGCGGCCGGCCAGGTGTCGCCTCGCGCCGCCTGGGGCATCATGTTCGTCGCGACAGCATGCGCGCTCTTACTGGCGTGGTCGCTCGGCTGGGCCTTCACCTGCGTGGCGCTCGCGTACTTCGCCACCACGCTCTCCTACTCGCTCTACTTCAAGCACCACGTCATCCTCGACGTGATGATGCTTGCCGCCTGCTACATCTGGCGCGCGGCGGCGGGCGCGGTGGCCATCGACGTGCGCATCAGCCCCTGGCTGCTCGTCTGCACCGCCTTCGGCGCGCTTTTCCTGGGCTTCAACAAGCGCCGCGGCGAGATCCTGCTGCTGGAGGGAAAGCACGGCGGCACCCGGAAGTCGCTGGCCCACTACAGCCCCACGATGCTCTCCGAGTTCCAGGCGATCACCACCAGCGGCACCATCATCAGCTACGCCCTCTACACGGTGCTCGGCTCGCCGAGCCCGTGGCTGGTGCTGACCCTCCCCTACGTGCTCTACGCGGTGTTTCGCTACATCTACCTCATCGACCAGCGGGGCGAGGGCGCGGCGCCCGACGAGACCTTCCTGCGCGACCGGCCGATCCTGGTCACCAGCGGCCTGTTCGTGCTCACGGCACTGGTGGTGATGCTGGTCGCGCCCGCCCACCCCTCAAGGTAGGCGCTCCACTCGGCCCACCGCCCAGCGGCCAATGGAGGGCGAGGTCGCGAGCACCGAGGCCAGCCCCTGCCCGTCGGCGTCGCGGTACGACACCACGACCGGCGTGTCGTCGTCGATCTCCGACGCGACCCCGGCGAGGCAGGCCTCGTAGCTCCAGCCAAACCACTCGCGGCGCACGCGCGAGGTGCTGCTGTCGCTCGCCACCGGCACCGTGAACCGCTCGTCCTCGAGGCTCAAGACCACCGCGTCGCCGTCGAGGTGCCGGTCGTCGCGCAGCCGCCCCGCCACGCAGAGGTCGTCGCCATCCACGGCCAGCGCCGCCGAGAAGCTGGCGTCGGCTGGCCCCAGCCAACCCTCGCGCACCTCGGCCTGCCACGGCGCATCGACGACCGCCGGCTCGATCCCCTCCCACTCGCCGAGCCGGCCATCGAGCGCCACGTCGAGGCGGCGCGCGATGAAGTTCGCGCGCCCGCGGAAGGTCCGGTCGAGGTACTCCTGGACGCGCACCTCGGGCGCATCCACGAGCCAGCGCACCGAGACGATGCGCTGCACGTCGCTCGCCACCCGCTCGCCCTCGCCGTTGCCCTCGTGGTGGGGCAACAGGACGTAGACGTTACCGTCGTCGTCGAGCGACACCCGGAAGCCGAGCTCGGGCCCCGCCGCCTGGACCTCGGCCGAGGGGGGTAGCTCGCCGGTGGGCGCGCACGTGGCCGTGGACATCTCGCAGCGCTCCAGGCCCGCCGCGCCGCTGAACCAGAGAAAACCGCCATGGACCCGCGCCAGCCGCCAGGGCGCCGGGGGAAGGGGGAGCGGCACGCGGCGCCCCGTGAGCGC
>VGRQ01000778.1 GCA_016875315.1 Deltaproteobacteria bacterium
GGCGACGGCGGGCGTGGCCGGCGTGGCCGGCGGCGTGGCGGGCGCCGGGTCGGTGGCGAGGGCGAGGCTGACGACGAGGCTGAGCATGAGTTTCTCCGAGGCGCGGCCCATAACACCTCGCGGGCCCGCGCATTCCGCGACAGCTCGTGACACCCGCCGGGGATGGATGCCGGGGCGCGGTCCATTGTCAGGGGCAGCAAGGCGCGGCCCCGAACGCTCGGTTAGCCCCTCGCCCGCTCCGGAGACGGCCTCGATGTTCTTGACCCTCGCGCTCTCGACGCTGGCCCAGGCGGGGACTTGCGACAAGCAACTCGCGGCGCTCAAGGCCGCCGACGCGGGAGGGCTCGCCGCCGCGTTCGACGCGCTCGCCGCCTGCGACAAGACCACCGCCGAGTCGAGCTTCACCGAGGCGCTGTCGAAAGCCGACGACACCGACGCCCTCGTCGCCTTCGCCCGGGTGGCCATCACCCGCGAGGTGTGGAAGCCGATGTGGACGGCGCTCGGCAAGATCTCCAACTACGACGCGCGCGACGAGGTGGCCCAGCGCGTGGGCGAGGCCTGTGGCGACGACGCCAAGATCGTGCCCTTCCTGCAGGGCGCCTACCTGGGCCTGAGGGACATCGAGTTCCAGCAGTGGGACGACGCCTTCGTGGCCTGCGGCGACGCGAGCCTGTGGACGTGGATGGACGAGAAAGTCGCGGCCCCACCCAGCAAGCGCTTCGACGAGAAGTACAACAACCTGATGGCGATCTACGTCAAGAAGAAGCGCGCGGAGTCGCTGCCGGTGCTGGCGACCGCTGCCGTCAAGGCCGCCGAGGCCGGACCCTACGACGCGGTGCTCTTCAAGATGGGCGAGGCAGTGGCCCCCGACATGGGCGGCAACATCGCTCCCGACGACCAGGCGAAGTTCGAGGCCGCCCTCGTCGACGTGGCCAGCAAGGTGTCGACCGACAAGGCGCGGGCGGTGGCCGATCAACTCGCCAACAGCGGATCCGACGCGGCGGCCGCCAAGCTGTTGCCGGTGCTCTACGGCGACCGGATGAGCGCGGGCAACTTCACCTACGGCGCGGCCACCATCGAGGCCGGCGACTGCGGGGGCAAGAAGGAGGCCGTGATCCACTGGGCGAGCGTCTCGGAGCCCGGCAAGCGCTGGTCGATCTTGAAAGACCTGGAAACCCCCATGCGCAGCGGCAGCAAGGCGAAGCTCAAGGGCTGCACGGTGGAGGGCGAGTGGCCGGTGATGCACACCCCCGAGCCCGTGGCCAGCGGCGGCGACGTGGACGACTGGGTGAAGTCCCTCGAGAAGGACTGGTCCGGCAAGGGCTACGACGTCAAGACCA
Source organism: Deltaproteobacteria bacterium (assembly GCA_016875315.1). Classification (GTDB taxonomy): domain Bacteria; phylum Myxococcota_A; class UBA796; order UBA796; family SXON01; genus SXON01. The sequence continues at coordinate 1,341 of VGRQ01000778.1, forward strand.
GCAAGGAGAAGGCAGTCACGCTGCCGTGAGGCTGTAGGCTGTAGGCCGGAGGCCGGAGGCGGGTTTTCGAGGAGTTGAATCTCACCTCGGCCCCCACTCTCGCCGGGCCGAGCTTGGGCGGCAGGGAAGGCAGAAGCCACCCGCCCGGGGGGAACCACCCGGCCGGGCGAGGCACGACGCCCACCCCCGCCAAAAACGCTCGTTCCTACAGCCTAACCCCTACAGCCTAACCCCTTCCCAGATATCCACGTAGCTCCCCACCATCCGCTCCATCCCGTAGCGCCTGGCGCGCTCGCGGCCGCGTCGTGACAGGTCCCGGGCGAGGTCCCGGTCGCGGAGCACGCGATCGAGGGCGTCGCGGAGGGCGCGGGGGTTGCCCGGGGGGACGAGGACGCCGGCGTCGCCCACCAGCTCGGCGAGGCCGCCGACGTCGCTCGCGACCACGGGGACCCCCGCCGCCATGCCCTCGAGCGCGGCGATCCCGAAGCCCTCCCAGCGCGAGGGGACAGCGAGCACGTCGGCCTCGGCAAGCAAGGCAGGCACGTCGTCGCGGGGCCCGAGCCACTCCAGCCCGGGGGCGGAGTAGGGCCCTTCCCCCGCCACGC
>VGRQ01000779.1 GCA_016875315.1 Deltaproteobacteria bacterium
TGGCTGTCGTAGGGGAAGAAGTCGGTGTGCTGGTCGGTGTCGGCGCCGTCGGGGAAGCGGCCGAAGCTGGATCCCGTCCCCGGGTCGTCGACCACGTCGGTGGCGCCGCCGTCGCCGGTGATGTCGTCGGCCAGCTCGTCGCCGTAGAGCACGGTGTCGAGCACCAGCCCCTCGCAGTCGAGCACGCGCACGCCGTCGCCCTCGGTGCCATTGCCGAGGTCGAGGTCGTCGGCCGCGTAGTCCTGCTCGGTCACGTCGCCGCCGCCGACGACGAAGAACTCGCCGGGCGCGAGCGACAGCTCGGCGGGGAAGGTGGCGTTGTTGTCCCACGAGGACTTCGCGGCCTCGAGCTGGAAACCCTCGAGCTGGATGGTCACCGAGCCGGCGTTGTACAGCTCCACCCACTCGTAGGTGTCGTCGTCGTCGCTCGGGTCGAACACCACCTCGTTGACCTTGAGCCCCTCGCCGCCGGTGGGATCGCAGTGTGGCACCTTGTTGGCCGCGCCGGGGGTGGGCTCCGAGGCGTAGACGAAGTCGTCTCCAGACATGTTGGTGTCGCGACCGTCCTCGTAGCGCGCGAGCGCGGTGCCGTCGCTGGGCTTCGGGGCGAAGGAGGTGGCGAGGCTGCCGGTGTCGTCGGTCAGCTCGCCGGGGTCGTCGTCACCGTAGATCACGGTGTCGACCGGACTGCCGCCGCAGCTGATGCGCACGCCGTCGGCGCTGCTGCCGGCGTCGCCCATCGAGAAGCTCACCTCCACGCCGCCGTAGCCCACCACGAGGAAGCCACCGGCCTCCACCACGGTGCCCGTCTCGAACTCGAAGTCCGACGCGCCGTCCCAGGACGAGGTGTCCCACTCCACCAGCCAGCCGCCGAGATCGATGGGCTCGCTGCCGCTGTTGTAGAGCTCGATCCACTCCTCGTCGGAGCCCGAGCCGTCGGGGTTGGGCATCAGCTCGTTGATGGTCAGGTAGGGCGCGAGCGAGCAGTCGGCGAAGGACCCGCCGGTGTCGCCGGTGTCGCCCGTGTCGCCGCCCTCGGGCTCGGCGTTGGCGGCGCCCGGCGAGGGCGCGTCGTAGTCCACGAAGTCGGTACCCGACACGTCGGTGTCGGTGCAGTCGGGCCAGCGGCCGAGCGAGTGCCCCTCGGCCACGTCGGGCGCGGGGGTGGACTCGGTGCCGCCGAGATCGTCCACCAGGCCGTTGCTGTTGCCGCTGTCGTCGTAGAGCAGCGTGTCGACCACGGTGCCGTCGGGGGCCACCAGCCGCAGGCCGTCGGTCTCGCTGCCGCCGTTCTGCAGCTCGGGGGCGAAGCTGCCGGGGTGCGTGGTGGAGCTGCCCCCGAGCACCACGTACTCGCCGGGGGCGATGCTGCCGGCGGTGATGTCGAAACAAGAACCGAACTCGGTGCCGCCCGACTCCACCCAGTAGCCCGCGAGATCCACGGTTTCCGTGCCGTTGTTGCACAGCTCGATCCACTCGTCGGCGCCCGTTTCCGAGCCGGTGGGGTCGTACATCACCTCGTTGACCAGGAGGCCAGAGAGGGCGGGAAACGCGAGGGCAAGGAACATCCGTCCTCCGGACCAGTCGGGCTAACCCGGCGGGCGCAGGTGCCGCCGGGCGAGGCCCAGCATCGCACCGGCGAGGCCCAGGGGGAAGGCCAACGGCGATCCGGCGGCGCACGTACACTCGTCGCCGCCCGGCGGCTCCGTGCGGTCGGGACGGCCGCTGTCCACGGTCCCGGTGTCGCGACCGAGGGCGGGGTTTTCCTCCCCGGGGGTGGGGTAGGCATACACCACGAAGTCGTCGATCGACACGTTTGTGTCGAGACAGTCGGGGTATCGCCCCAGGGAAGCGCCGCTGTCGGCCGGCGTGTCGGGACCCTCGGCATACTCCCCGCGGTCGTCGACCACGTCGCCGCGGTTGGGCGCGCCGTAGAGCACGGTGT
>VGRQ01000780.1 GCA_016875315.1 Deltaproteobacteria bacterium
TCCCCGAAGCCCCCTCCCGGCCTCCGGCCACCCTCCCCCGCGAGCGGGGGAGGGACACGAGCGAGATGCCCGCGGCCGAGCTGGAAGCCCCCTCCCGGCCTCCGGCCCCCGCGACAGAGCCCGTCGGCGAAGTGGCCGCGCCGGTGTCGCTCGCGGCCGCCGCGGCGGCCGCCGCGAAGGGCGAGAAGAAGGCCATTCACGCGGACATGGGGTCGACCGACATCGAGCACTACATCGCCCGCGCCAAGGCCAACGGTCGCGACCCGTCGCTCATCAAGGGCGGCGAGGGCTTGAACACCGCCGACGACGGCGAGCGCTACTGGGGCCCGCTCGACAACGAGTCCTCCCGCGCCAAGGCCGCTGGCAAGAAGCTGAGCATCGACCAGTGGGAATGCATCTCGTGCGGCACCTGCGTGGAGCAGACCGACCGCGTGTTCGTGCTCCCCGACGACGGCAAGGCCTCGCCGATCGCGCAGGATGGCCCGATGGACCTCATCCAGGACGCGATCGAGGCCTGCCCCGTCACCTGCATCCACTGGGTGACGCCGGCCGAAGCCGCCGAGAAGGGGCTCGCCACCGGCGAGTAACGATCAGGACCCGGTAACGATCAGGACCCCGTGCAGTAGTACGACACGACCACCTGGTCGGTGCTGGTGGCGCCGAAGCAGTCGGTGACGGTGACGTCGATGTAGACATCGGTCTGCTGGGCAGAGCCGTAGGTGCCCGGCGCGCTCGCGAAGGTGAGCGTGTTGGTGCTGCCCGTGGACGACGACAGCGTGCCGTACGTCGAGCCACTGGTGACGCTCCACGAGTAGTCGAGCTCGTCGCCATCAGGGTCGTAGCTGCTGCTCGCGTCGAGGGAGAAGGTTTCCGTGACGCACTCGTCGCAGTCGTAGCTGGCACCGTAGGAAACCGGCGTGCAGCTCGAGGAGTTGCTCACCGACTGGTCGGAGCCCGCCGCGGCCACCGGGTCGCTGTTGCTGCCGCGGTCGACGATGGTGACGGTGATCGACGTCGGGCGCGAGTCGGCGCCGCCGTCGTTGACCGTGAGGGTGAAGGTGTAGTCGCCCGCGACGTCGGGGTGGAACACCGGCTGCGCGTCGGTGGTGTTGACGATGTCGGCCGAGGTGGTGGCGGAGCCGGAGGGCGCGCCGCTGAGCTCCCAGGCGTAGCTGAGCGGGTCGCCGTCGGGGTCGAAGCTGGCGGTGCCGTCGAGGGTGAGCGGCGAGCAGGTGGTGAGCGGGCTCGACGCGTCGTAGTCGGGCACCGAGGTGGGCGCGCTCTCGACCTCGCCGTCGCAGTCGGTGTCGCGACCGTCCGTCTCCTCGAAGGCGCCGGGGTAGATGTCGGCGTCGGTGTCGTCGCAGTCGCCCTCGTCGCCGGAGTAGCCGTCGCCGTCGTGGTCCCAGTCGGAGCAGGGCTCGTTCTCGTCGGCCGGGCTGCCTGCGTCGCCAGCGGGGCCGGCCCAGGGGATGGTCGAGGCGCACCAGGCCTCGGTGTCGTCGTTGCTGTCGGGGCCCATGCTCCACGGATCGACCATCATCGAGGCGCCCGAGGGGTCGGGCATGGTGGCGCCGTCGTCCCACTCCACGCTGTCGAGGAGCACGTCGCCGGCCCAGATCTGGAGGTCGTCGCTCTCGTTGCTGAGCACGATGCCGTCGTACTCGTAGCCGACCTCGGCCTCGCCGTTGGTCACGCTGTCCTCGTTGGCGCCGAACACGAAGTAGTCGCCCGGCTCGAGCTCCAGCACCTCGTCGCTCGCGACCTGGTGCCACTCGGCGTCGGTGTCGGAGGCGATGATGAGACCGTTGAGGATCAGCGTGCGGTCGGAGGTATTCACCAGCTCGAACCACTCGCCGTCGGGGTCGAGCACGTCGCCGGGGTTGTTCATGATCTCGTTGATCGCGAGGTCGCCCTCGGCCCAGTCGCCATCGTC
>VGRQ01000781.1 GCA_016875315.1 Deltaproteobacteria bacterium
CGACATGACCGCCGCCAGCGAGCTCGAGGGCAAGACGGTCAAATTCACCTGGAACGACGAGGAGGGCGCCTACGACATCGCCTACGCCGAGGACGACGGCGATGAGGAGCTGCTCGAGAAGCTGATCGAGGACATGGACCTGCGCGAGTTGCTCCCCAAGGAGGAAGTCGCGGCGGGCTCGACCTGGAGCCCCGAGCCGAGCGCCATTCGCGGCCTGATCGCGCCGGGCGGCGGGCTCGCGCTCGTGCCCAAGGCCGAGGGCGGAGGCATGGGCGGCATGGACATGGGCATGAACCGCGCCGGCGATCTGGCCGCGATGCTCAACGGCGAGTTCGAGGGCAAAGTCGCGGCGGAGTACAAGGGGCTGCGCGACGTCGACGGGACCAAGTACGGCGAGATCAAGCTGACCTTCGAGATCTCGACCTCCGCCGACCTGTCCGACGAAGTCTCCGGGCTGGCCGACCAGATGCCCGAAGGCATGGGCTCGATGGAGGTCGACCACCTCGACATCGAGTTCTCATGGAACGGCGAGGCCACGATCCTGTGGGACATCGCCTCGGGCATGGTGGCGAGCGCCGAGGCGCACGGCGACCAGACCATGCGCGTCGACTCTGGGATGAAGATGACCATGGGCTCGCAGACCATGAACCTCGAGACCGCCATGGAGATGTCCGGCAAGGTCGACAGCACGCTCAAGATCACGCGCGAGTGAGTGCTACATCCCCCTGAGAGGCTCTGCATGCGCCGTTCGATGTGCGCAGTGCTGCTGGCGGTGTTCGCACTGGGTGCGAGCGCCGCCAGCGACGCATTGACCGATGCCCGCGAGCTGGCCGCCGCGGGCAAGTGGGCCGAGGTCGCGAGCCGGTTGGAAGAGCACTTGCGCTTCCAGATCGCCACGGCGCCGATGGACGACCTCCTGGGCCAGGCGCTCGTGAAGCTGGGTCGCAGGGACGAAGCTGCGTTCCACTTCGACCGCTCGCTGCGCGCAACGCCCGAGGGCGACAAGGAGCTGCCGCGCTTGCGCAAGCGACTGCTCGAGGCGGACCCGCTCGCGACCCGGCGCGACGCGGCGCTCGCCAAGGCGGCGAAGTCGCTGTTCGAGAGCGCCCGCGCACTGCACGAGGGCGGCCACGTCGAACGCGCGCTCTCGATCCTCGAGCGCCTGCGACCGATCGCGAACGGCGCAGAGCTCGGCGAGATCACCAAGCTCGCCGACTCGATCCGTTCGGCGACTGAGAAGGTCGACCTCGACAAGGCCGGCGCCGCCGAACGCCCGGCTGGCGGCTGGCCCGAGTACACGTTCGAGAGCGAGCGCTACGTGCTGCGCGCGGACCTCGAGCCGGCGGTGACCGAGAAGCTCGGCCACACCATGGACGAGATCTTCGAGTACTACGTGAAGATCTACTTCGACGGCGATCGCGCGCGGCTCGATCCGCGCAAGGCCACGATCTTCGTGCACACCTCGCACGCGGACATGGGCAAGAGCTGGAAGGGCGACGGCGACGTGCCCGGCGGCTGGTGGTCGCCCAGCGAATGGCAGGTGCACTGCTACGACACTCGCGGCGCTGGCGAAGGGACGCTCGACGAGATGCTCTCGACGCTCTTCCACGAAGCCAGCCACCAGTTCATGACCATGCTGGCCGGCGGCGGCGGCACACCGGCGTGGCTCAACGAGGGCACCTCCAGCTTCTTCGAGGGCGCGGTGGCCATGGCCGACGGCAAGGTCCTGTGGCCGGACGCCGCCATCGGACGCCTCCTGTCGCTCGACATGATGCTCAAAGGCCAACGCCTGGGCGGCCCGACGCCGAGCTTCCTCGACGTGATCTCGTACAACGAGCCCCGCTCGTACCCGCCGGAGTACTACCCCTGGGGCTGGGGCCTGGTGTACTTCCTCCAACAGTTCGAGGACCCGCAAACGCTCGAGTACAGCTACCGC
>VGRQ01000782.1 GCA_016875315.1 Deltaproteobacteria bacterium
GCACGCAGCGCCGGGTCGCGGCGGGGCGCGCTCGCCGGCGGCCGGGACAGGAGCCAGATGATGCCGCGCGCGAAGGTGCCCGACAGCATGAGCGCCCCGAACACCACCGCCGCCCCCACGAGGCTCTGTCGCGACTGCGCACGGATCGGGTCGCCGCCCGTCGACACCACCAGGGCCGCGCCGACGCGCGCGAGGGCGTCGAACTGGCGGCCGAGGTCGTAGTCGAGCACGAGGTCGAGCCACGCGGCGTGTACCACCTCCTGCGCCTCCACCCAGGGCGACACGCTGAGCTCGGGGAGGTCGCCCACGGGGGTGGCGTCGATCACCGCCCAGCCGCCCTGCACCGGCACCTCCACCCAGGCATGCGCGTGGCCCCGGCGCACCGCGACGTAGCCACCCGTCTCGTTGTACTCCGCCGAGTAGAACCCGGTCGCGAGCCTTGCAGGCACGCCGCGCACACGGAGCAGGACGGCGAGGGCCGAGGCAAAGTACTCGCAGTGTCCCCGCTGGGCGTCGAAGAGGAACCACGCCAGCGGGTCGCCAAGGGGCGCGTCGGGCCGCCGATCGTAGGTGAAGCCGGTGGCGAGGTAGCGCGCCGCCGCCGCCGCGATGCGGGCCGGGTCGTCGCTGCCCGGGGCGAGGCTCGCGGCGAGGGCCGTCACCCGGGGGTCGAGCGTGGGGAGCTGGTCGTAGCCGCGCACGCTGGTCTCGATGCGGTCGAGAGGGCGCTGCCGGCTGTAGGCGGTGTACGACACGCGGCGGCCAGCCTGGCCGTGATCGAGGGTGCCGCCGGTGCCTTGCAAGATCGGCCCGCGGTCGCCCCGGGCGTAGAGCAGGTCGGGGGGACCGTAGACGAGGCTGCCGGTGAGCGGCTCCAGGACGATGTCGGCGCGCACGTCCCAGTTGCCCGACGACACCCGGGACGCCCGGCCGGAAGCGCGCCAGCTACGGCCGTCGAAGGTGTCGAGTACCCGGCCCCGGAAGTAGGCCGGGCCGCGGAGAGGCGCGCCGTCGCGCGTGGCCAGCGTGGCGCGGAGCACGAGCGCCTCGGCGTCGGGGTCGTCGAACTCGTCGCCGAGCTGCACCGAGTCGGCGAAACGGTCGGCAGCCGCCGGCTCGCCGAGCCCCGAGATGAGGCTCCCCTGGAGGCGGGGCACGAGGAGGAAGAAAGCGGCGGCGAGGACGAGCGTGGCCGTGGCGGTGCCCCACTCCAGCGAGCTCCGCCTCACGCCAAAGCTGCGCAGGAGCGCCACCGGCGTGGCGAGGCCGTAGACCACGAGCGCAGGCAAGAGGCCGATCGACAGCGTGCCCACCGAGCCCACCAGGGCCATCAGCGTGACGAGCATCAGCAGCACCCGCGCGTCGGTCCGCGACTCCAGCACCGCGAGCCGGTGGGCGGCGAGCCAGCCGAGCAGCACCGAGAAGGCGGGAACCACCCCGAAGCCCACGCCCAGGGCCACGCAGAGCGCGAGCGCGCCGAGGTGGAAGGGGGTGAAGTCGCGACGATCGGGGCCGCGCTGGCGCCATAGGCCCCCGAGGCCGGCGAGGAAGGCGGCGGCGATGCCGAAGGGGCCCGACAGCGCGAGGCACGCCGAGCCCGCGAGGGTGGCGAGGGCGAGCGGGGTCAGCGCGTCTCCAGCAGCGCCAGCCGGGTGAGGCAACGCCGTCGCCAGGTGGCGCCGGTACGCGGCTCGAGCCGCTCGCCGTCGGCCTCGAGCCCTACCGCGTCACCTCGCGCGAAGTGCTCCTCCACGCGACCGGCGAGCCTGCGGATCGCCTCCTCCCGGGCCTCGCCGCGCAGCGCCGGGTCGAGCCGCAAGCAGAGTTCCTCCACGCCCTCGGCGCTGCGCACCGCGACGAGCGGCTGCCCGGCGCGGGCCGAGGAGGGCCAGTGTACGCGGCGGAGGGGGTCGCCCGGTCGCCAGGGTC
>VGRQ01000783.1 GCA_016875315.1 Deltaproteobacteria bacterium
TTCGACCACCAGTTCGCCTCGCTCCAGGTCTCGCTCGACGGCGACTGCGTCACCGCCACCTGCCCCCCCGACAACCCCTACCCCGTGGGCTGCGACATCGTCATGGCCGGCGGCGACGAGCGCGGCTGCGTCGCCAGCACGCCCGACAACCCCGAGGTCTACTTCCAGGAGGGAAACGTCTGCGGCGCCGGCAACGTCAGCGGCACGCTGGCCTGCGCGGCCCGCCCGGGGGACCCTCTGTCGGCGGAGAACTGCCCGATCAACAAGCCGGTCGCCTACTACCCGGCGACGCCGGACGGCTGCCCGGAAACCGATTGAGTTCTGGCACCGCGCTCCGCTCGCCCACCAAGGATGAAACGGGGCCCGGTCTCGGCTATGAGTCGTGCGCGGCGGCGGTGTTCAGGTCGGAAGTCGACTGGTGCAACGAGCCCGGGATTGAGTTTGGCCGGGGCTCCTCTGCGTTCCACGAAGTGCCCCTCGCGCCCTCGGGCGCGTCGAGGGCGGTCTTGAGATTCCGTTTCATCGAGGAGCCCCCTCCGCTGCCCGCACGGAAGGAGGCGACAGTGGAACTGAAGTACGAACGGTGTGCGGGTCTGGATGTTCACAAGGAGACGGTGGTCGCGTGCGTCCGGGTGGCGATGGCGGGCGGCAAGGCGAGCCACGAGGTGCGGAGCTTCGGGACGACGACGAGCGCCCTGCTGGAGCTGTCGGAGTGGCTGGAGACCTGCCAGATCAAGGCAGTGGGGATGGAGGCGACGGGCGTCTACTGGCGCCCGGTGTGGCACGTCCTGGAGGGGGACTTCGAACTGACGCTGGCGAACGCGCGCGCCGTGAAGGGACTTCCGGGCCGCAAGACGGACGTCAACGACGCGATGTGGCTGTCGGACCTGCTCGCGCACGGCCTGATCCGAGGCAACTTCGTCCCCGAGCGGCCGATGGCGGAGATCCGGGATTTTCTGCGGACCCGCAAGCAGTTCGCGCGGGAGAAGGTGCGGCACACGCAGCGCATCCAGAAGATCCTCGAGGACGCCAACATCAAGCTGGACTCGGTCATCTCCAACGTCGTCGGGACCAGCGGCCGACGCATCCTCCGCGCCATCATCGCGGGCACGACGTCCAAGGAGTTCCTCGCGAGCCTGGGCAGCTCGCGGCTCAAGGCCAGCAAGGAGGAACTGGCGGAGGCCTGCCGCGGCTTCGTCCGGGATCCCCATCGGTTCCTGCTCGAGGTCGAGCTGGACGAGGTCGAGCACCTCGAAGCGGTCATCAGCAAGCTGGAAGGCGAGGTGGCGAAGCGGATCGAGCCGTTTCGTGGAGCCGTCGAGATGCTGATGGAGATCCCCGGCGTCGGGGAGCTCGCGGCGCGCACGATCGTCAGCGAGATCGGAATCGACATGAACCGCTTCCCGAGCGACGCACACCTGATCTCGTGGGCCGGCCTCTGCCCGCGGAGCGACGAGAGCGCCGGCAAGAAGCGCTCGACGCGCATCCGGGACGGGGCCCCCTGGCTCCGCGAGGTCCTCGTCCAATGCGCCTGGTCCGCCACGCGGGCGAAAGGGAGCTACCTACGCGCGCTGTTCTACCGCCTGCGCGCGCGTCGCGGGCCGCTGAAGGCCCTCATCGCCGTCGCTCGGACGATGCTCCAGTCCGCCTACCACATGCTCCGCAACGGCGAGGCCTACCGGGAACTCGGCGAGAAGCACTTCGACACGCTCAACCAGATGCGCACCGCCCGACGCCTGGTCCAGCGCCTCCAGAAGATGGGCTATGCAGTGAATATCACGGGACTTCCTGCAGCGGAACCGGCCGGGAGTTTCTCTTGAGTTCCGCACCGTCCATGACGCCCACCAAGGATGAATCCCCGCGGTGCGGAACGAGCAGCCGCCGGAGCGAAGCGAGGCGGCGCATCGACCCGATGCTGGGGC
>VGRQ01000784.1 GCA_016875315.1 Deltaproteobacteria bacterium
CCCTCGACGATCTGCACCCGGTCGGCCACTGCGACCAGCGCCCCGCGCGCCGGGAGCACCGACTCTCGCCCGTCGTCGAGGCGAACGCGCACGCGACGGCCCACCATCTCCACCGCCAGGGCGCCGACCGACCGCGAGAAGTCAGGGCCCTTCGACTGCCCCCGGTTGCCCTTCGACACCAGTCGCTCACGACGCGCCCCCTGGCGCACGCGGTCGCCCGGCCCGCGCACGGCGGCGGCATCGTCTTCGAACAGCTCGTCAGATCTGGACATCGAGGCTCAGCGCGGCAGAGCTATACACGGTCCCCGGCGAGTCCCAGGGGAGGAAGAGCGACCCACGAAAACGGAGCCATGCGAAGGGGCCGAAGAAGAGCCGCGCGTCGCCGTCGAGCTCGGCGCCGTAGGGATCCAAGTCTGCAAAATGGTAGTTCCACGCGGCGGCATCGACGCGAAGCCCGGGGGTCACGACCATGTCCGCGAAGGCGCCCACCCCCACCGTTCCGGGGACGAACACCGACATGCCGAGCGGATAGCGGGCGTTGGCGCCCACCGCCGCCTCGACGTTGCCCCAGGGGTTGAGGAATCGCCCGCTCCCGTCCTCCTCGCCGGTGCCGCCCTCTACCGCCCCGCCGAGCACCACCCGGGAGTCGCCGCCGAGCGCCCAGCCCAGCCGAGCGCCCCCCATCGCCGCCACGCCACCCTCGCGAAAGGGCTGCACGTACGCGTCGGCTCGCGTGCGAAGTCGCGACACGTCGACCCGCGCGTACACCCCGGCCGCAGCGATGTCGTCGTCGACCGGCACGCCGGGCGCGGTCACGACGTCCAGGTCGACGTCGGTGGCGAGCACATCGACCTGCCAGGAGCCCGATGGACGCTCCCGACCCGCGCCGGCGCGCACCGCCCACCAGGGATAGGCCCACACGTCGCCGCCCTCGCGATACCCGGCCACCGCGTCGATGCTCCACGGCGCCGCCCCCAGGTGCAGCCGTGCCGCCAGGGGAAAGCTGGCGCTGAGCCACTGGTCCTGCCGGCCCACGAGGCGTCCCTCGTTGAATTCCACGGGTTGCAGGCCCGCGGCAAGGTGAATGACGAGTGCCTCCGAGATGTACGGGTCGAGGCCGATCCAGGCCTCGGAGAGTTCGGCGGTGCTGTCGACCGGGGGAACGGCGTTGGTGATCCCGCCGTCGAGCCACGGGTACAGGCGCGCCCCCATGCTCACACGGGCGGTCAGCGCTCGGCGATTCGCCTCGATGCCCACTCGTCCGCCCACGCCGAGGTTGTAGAGCTGATCGTGACTCCAGAGGGCGAGGGCCTGGGCCTGCAACACGGGCCGCCACTCCAGCACCGGCGCCTCGGCGTCGGACACCGAGGGGGGAAGCGGCAAGTCAGCCGCCCACGCGATTGACAGCAAGGCTACCATTGTGGTGCACACTCGGGCGCCGCCACGAGCGGGAAGGGCTCCGCCCACCGGATGAAGCCATCTTCCGGCAAGAGGTTGGGGTCGCCGCTCCGCGACGGCGCCACGGTATCGTAAGCCGGGGCGTCCACCCCGGGGAACGCCGTCATATCCACCCGCGCGTAGAGCGCCGAGGGGCGACTGTTGTCGCCGCCCACCGAGCCGCGGTGGATCCCGTGGCTGAAGCCCGCCTCCACGAAGGCGCCCCCGGCCTGGCCAAAGGCGCGGACGAGGTAGCGATGGACGTAGTTGTTCCGGAACAAGGCCTCGTCGTCGGTGAGCAGGGGACGGGAGCTCCCAGGGTCGAAGCCCACCGGGTCGAAGGCCATGGCAAAGCCCGACAGCACCGAGGTGCCGCCGGGGGAGCCGGTGACCGCGACCCCGCGGTCGAGCCAGCTCTCGGGGGGCGCGGCGGCGCGCCCCGGCAGGGGCTGGTAGGCCTGTCCCCTCACCTGGCCGCAGCCGAT
>VGRQ01000785.1 GCA_016875315.1 Deltaproteobacteria bacterium
GCTCCGCCTCCTCGCTCGCGTCGGGGTTGGTGGGGTCGTCACCGCCCTTGCCCGGCGTGCCACCGGAGCCAGCGGGGGTGGTCGCCCCGCCACCCGTGGCGGCGATCACGTTCTTGCAGTAGCCGCCACCCGTCGGGATGCACATCGGCCCGCTGCCGCCCTCGCGGCCGCCGCTCTCGCGCGTGCCGTGGCCGTAGGGCCTCGCGGCCACCCGGCCATTCAGCCCGCGCGGATCCACCCCCCCCAAACGGGCTCCTGGACAGGTGCGCGAGGCTGCCTTCACCGTTGGCCCGCGGGTCCCCCGCTTCCATTTTCCGCGTTACCAGCATGTAATGCCCGGTTCCGACACCGCACCGGCCGAGCTGGCTCGCGGCGAGCTGATCGCCGACCTCCGGCGTCTCATCGAGTCGAGCCGCCAACGCGCGGCCTCGGCGGTGAACGTCGAACTGGTCGCCCTGTACTGGAGCATCGGTAGGCGAGTTCACGCGGAGATCCTCGGCGGCGAGCGCGCCGACTACGGGGCCGAGATTGTCGCGACGGTGTCGCGAGAATTGACCCTCGCCTACGGGCGCGGGTTCACTGCCAAGGCGGTGTGGCGGATGGTCCAGTGCGCCCAGGCCTTCCCGGAGGTCGAGGGCGTGCGGGTGCTGGCCACGCGTCTGACGTGGAGCCACCTCGTCGAGCTGCTCCCCCTGGAGCGCCCGCTCCAGCGCGAGTTCTACGCCGAGATGTGTCGGCTCGAGGGCTGGAGCGTGCGCGTCCTCCGCGAGCGGATCGCGGGGATGCTGTACGAGCGCACGGCCCTCTCGCGCGAGCCCGAGGAGACGGTGCGCGCGGAGCTTGGGCGCCTCCGCGGCGAGGGCGACCTCGCGCCAGCGATGGTGCTCAAGGACCCCTACCTCCTCGACTTCCTCGGCCTGCCGGCGTCGTTCAGCGAGGCGGACCTGGAGGCGGCGGTCCTCCGCGAGCTGGAGGCGTTCCTGGTCGAGCTCGGCGGCGGCTTCTGCTTCGTCGAGCGGCAGAAGCGGATGTCGATCGGCGACGATGACTACTACCTTGACCTTCTCTTCTACCACCGCCGTCTGCGACGGCTGGTGGCGGTTGAGTTGAAGCTCGGTCGCTTCACCGCACAGGACAAGGGGCAGGTGGAGTTGTACCTGCGGTGGCTCGACCGGCACGAGCGCTTGCCGGGCGAGGGGCCGCCGATGGCGATCCTGCTGTGCGCCAGCCGCAACGCGGAGCAGGTGGAACTGCTGGAACTCGACGCCTCCGGCATCCACGTCGCCGAGTACCTCACCGTCCTCCCGCCCCGGGACGTGCTTGAGGAGCGCCTGCGTGCCTCCTACCGGGCTGCGGAGCGCGCGATCGAGGACGGGACTCCCGACAAGTGAGCCGGTCACCGAGGCTGTGCCGGTTGTGCCGGATCTGGGCTGCCCGGGGCTGCTCCCGGCAGTTTCGCGCCAGGCCTGATGCAGGTTGAAAGCTAATTGTATGGTGAATCTGCACTCCAACAACGAGAGGGGGGGGTACCGGGTGAAGTAGGGCCCTCGCCCTGCTTGATCTCCTCCTCCCGGCGCTGCGTCTCCCCCGCGCCGGATACCCTTCAAGGCGCGTGACCCTGCCGCGCGACCCGCGACTGCTGACCGTGCCGGCGGGCGCCCTCGCGGGATTGCTCGTGGGACTGGGCGCCGACGGCGAGCGAGTGACGATGTTGCTCCTCTTGCTCGAGCCCCTGGGGTGGGTGGTGGCCGCGTGGGCGGGCTACCTCGCCTGGATTCGTCGTGATGTGATGCTGCTCGTAGTCGCGTTGTTGACCATGGCCGGTGCGTCGATCGCCGCGCGCCTGCCGCGCCCGGGCCCGGAGCCCGGCGGCGAGCCCCCAGTGGTGGCCGCGCGGCTCGCGGAGTGCGCACGCGCCCTC
>VGRQ01000786.1 GCA_016875315.1 Deltaproteobacteria bacterium
TCGACGCGAGTGGCCGCCGGGGCGCCCGAGCCCGTCGCCACCGCTAGGTCCACGACACCGAGTTGGCGACATCGTGGGCCATCACGAAGGAAGTACCCTTGATCACCAGCTTGCCGGGCACGCCCTCCTGGAAGGCCACCCGGACTCGCGAGTACTTCAGGGTCACCGTGCTGTCAGCGGCCCCGCCGAAGTTCGTCCGCTCGGCGGTGAAGACGAGCTGGAAGAGGTTGGCGCCGCCGTAGGCCGCCGTGAGCTTGGAGACGGCGGACCCCCAGGTGCCGCCGAGGCGCGCGATGTCGAGCGGCGTGGCCGCTCCGGCGTCGGTGAAGCCGACGCAGTGACACGAGAAGGTCCACTCGAGGTTGGTGCGCTCGACCTCCCGGACGGCGTACACGTCGCCCCGGTCGCGGAACTCCTGCACCGATTTCTGGTTGGGCTCCACCTCGCCCATCTGGAAGTCGCCGTCCTCGTACTGGATGGTCAGCGAGAGGGGCGTGCCCGAGCTGTCGCTGATGACGAGCTGGCCGTCGGCGGGGATCACCGGGTTGTTGGCGAGGGCCATCGACTACTCCTACGCGAAGGTGAAAGCGACCCAGGTGGTGCCGCCGTCGACGGTGATGTAGATCGCGGCCGACGCGCTCGCGGCGTCCTTGCGCAGGTACAACATCGTCGCGCCGCTGGCGCGACCGTAGCCGCCGCTCGGCGCGCCGTCCCCGACGAGGATCTCGGCGTAGTCGGTGGTGTCGCGCGCCACGGCATCGGACAGCCGCAACGCGGCGACCTTGGTGATGGTGTCGCGGAGGTTGGCGCCGAGCCGGTGACTGGAGCTGGCCATGAGTGGTCCCGGGGTTCACTGGTACTACACGCGAGCTCGCCGACTCCAGGGCTCAGGCCAGCGCGAGCCGGTGCTGCGCGCGGAAGGCGAGGTCGCCCAGCATCCATCCCTGGTCGTCCACCACGCGGCTCGCCGACAGCCACAGCACGTGCCGGCCGGTGCCGTCGCGCGTGGTGGCCACCGCCTTGATGAGCGAGGCCTCCGCCTCCAGCGCCGCGTCGTAGTCGGCCACCTGCCGCAGCGCGCCGACGCGGTACGCCCAGCGGACGCGGACGGTCGTGTCGACGAGCGTGCCGAGGCTGACCTTCTGGCGGTCCCCCGTGGCCACGGTCTCGGGGCAGCCCACCGCGTAGCCGAGGTGGAGGCGGCCCTCGCCGTCGCCCTCGCCGAAGGTGTCGACGGTCCCGGTCGCCTCGCGCCAGCCGCTGGCGGAGAGGTCGGAGTCGATGGCTGCCGCGACCTGCTGGCGGATGCTGGCGACCGTGACGCTCACAGCCCGCCGGTCCCGCGCCAGCGACGCCGGGGCGACGCGTTGAGGAAGGTGACCCCCTTGCTGGCTGGCTTCTGCCCGTCGCCGTCGGCCTGGCCATCGGCGCCGGTGCCCCGTACGAACTTCAGCCTGGACCACGCCATCTCGAACTCCTTCTTGTGAGCCGCGGCGAGGTCGAGCCACCGGCCGCCGGCCGCGCGGCCAAAGTCCAGGCACGCGAGGTGCAGGGACAGCTCGAGGTGGACCTCGCGCAGCGACCAGGTCGACACGACGTGCTCGGGGAACACCCCCTGGCTCTCGAGGCGGCCGAGGATGCGTTTCCACGCCTCGTCGATGTAGGCCTGGAATGAGGCGACGGTTGCGCTCCGCTGGCTGGACAGGTCGCTGTAGACGGCCTCGAGGTCGAGGTCGGTGATCACCGGGTAGGCCGCGTGGAGCACCAGCGCCGCGTCGCGGTAGAAGGAGCGAGTGGTGCCGTCCGGCAGCACCAGTTTCCACGCCTCCTTGTAGCCATGGCCCAGCGCGAGGGTGGCGGGGAGGTCGCCCGCGACGAGGTCGTAGTGGGCGACGCTCGAGGCGACGGTCACCGCGGCC
>VGRQ01000787.1 GCA_016875315.1 Deltaproteobacteria bacterium
CTGTCCCCACCACATCGCCCGCAGGCCGCCCAGCGCGAGCGACGCGCGTTGCACGTACACGTTGGCGGCCGCCCAGGCACACGAGGTGCCCAGGGCCAGCCCGATGGCGAGCCCGGCGGACACGGCGTGGGCTTACTCTGCCGGCGGCGTGGCGCTGTCGAAGTCGATGTAGGCGCCGATCGTCGTCTTGCCCTCGTACACCTCGATCGGGTACGGCGCGCCGTCGTGGGGCCCATAGTAGGTGCCGATGTCTTCCTCGCCGGGGCCGGCGGCGTCGTCGCCCCCGAGGTCGAGGTAGCAGCCGGCGTACCAGGTGCCCGGGTCGATCTCGACGAGGCCACTGGTGGGCAGCGTGGCCTCGAAGTCCTGGAACTCGGCCGGCATCCCGCTCAAGTCAGCACCGGTAAAGCTCCCGCAGCGGATCACGTCGCCCGAGCTGACGTCGCCGGTGTAGGTGAAGTCGAGCTGGTAGCCGGTGGGACCATCAACAAAGTCGAGGCTGTCTTGTCCCGAGTCGGTGTCGGTGTCGATGGCAGTGTCGGTGTCGGTGTCGGTGTCGGTGTCACCGGCGGTGTCGCCCGCGCCCGTGTCGGCGGTGTCGGCGGTGTCCTTGTCGTCGGGCGTGCAGGCGAAGAGGGCGAGCAGGGCGATCATGGTGTTTCCACGGGAGGAGTTGTCTCGGGGGGAGGGGCAGTCTCGACGGGCGGCTCGGCCGCCGGCTGGGCCGGCATCTCGGCCGCCGCCGCCTCGGCGCCGACCGACATCCGCTGCACCATCAGCACGTCGTCGTGAACCTGGGCCTCGAGCCGGGCGGCGCTGCCGCTAGGGACCGCGTCGAGGCCCGCGGCCCGGCCATCGACCAGCACGTTGGCCGAGGGGGTGAGCACCGCCACGTAGCGCTTGCCGTCGGCCACGAAGGAGAAGCTGCGCGTGGCGATCGTCGAGTCGGTGACGAGCCCCTCGAGGTGCCGCGTGGCGTCGGCCGGCGCGGCGAACCGTGCCGGCGGCAGCGGCGGCGGGTTGGGCTTGTCGCGCTCGCCGTCGATGCCGCAGCCGGGCAGGGTGGCGAACAGGAGCAGGGACAGCGTCATGCGGGCCCCAGCATGGCACGCAGCTCTTCCCACTCGCGCTTGGAAAGGCCGGTGCTCTCGCGCTCCACTGCCTCGCCGGCCACCATCCGCCGCACGGCAGCGACCATCTGTCGCGACAGGTTGAAGGAGCCCAGCCGGTAGTCCTCGAAAGCCTCCCACGCCACCGGCACCCAGTCGCGCACCAGCGAGGCCATCGCCTCGGCGTACACCCGGATCTCGTACTGGGCGTGCGGGTCGAGGCGCAGCGCGAGGAAGTGCAACAGGTTGTGCAGGTCGATCTTCCAGTACCACTCGGTGTAGTAGCTCACGGGAAGCGTCATCCGCGCCAGCTCGCGAGCAAGGTCGGGGCCGGAGAGCAACGACTGGTAGAGCGCGTAGGAGTCGGCAGCGTGTCGCGACAGTTGCGACTGCACCTCGAGCGCCTCGTCACCTTCGAGGACGGCGCCGCGACCTTGCTTGTTGTCGCTCGACTGTCGCGCGAGGTTTTCCGTGGCCGGGGTGTAGTACTCGTCGGTGAAGACCGAGTATCGACCACTGATCTCGTTGACGTTGGCGGTGCGATGGCGGATCCACTGCCGCGCCACGAAGATGGGCAGTTTCACGTGGAACTTGATCTCGCACATCTCGAAGGGGGTGGTGTGGCGGTGGCGCATCAAGTAGCGAATCAACTGGCGATCTTCGCTCACTTTCCGGGTGCCCTTGCCGTACGAGACGCGCGCTGCCTGTACGATCGCCGCGTCGTCGCCGAAGTAGTCGATGGCGCGCACGAAGCCGTGGTCGAGGCAGGGCACGGGCAGGCCGAGGCGCGCGTCGAGGGTAGGCG
>VGRQ01000788.1 GCA_016875315.1 Deltaproteobacteria bacterium
CACCGACGGCCACGCCGTCGGCCTGCACGTTGGCGTCGAGCACTCCGTCGCCATCGGCGTCGCCGAGGCTCACCCAGCCGTTGAAGTCGAGGTCGTGGGCCACCCCGGCGATCGAGAGCGTGGTGCGGGTGCCATCGTTGACGAGGAGGTCGTCGAGCCCGTCGCCGCTGCAGTCTCCGGCGGCGATGGAGCAGGCGCCGGTGCAGGCGTGCAGCTCGTCGAAGCCGTCGCCGTCGAGGTCGCCCGCCGCCACCTCCACCACGTCTTCGCCGAGGCTGGCGACCGTCGTGCTGCCGTCAGCCGCCACGTAGGTCACGTCGCCGGTGCCCGACACCGCCGCCGCGATCCCCGCCTCGAAGTCGCCGCAGGCCACGGTAGTGGCGTTGACCTCGAGACTCCCCGCCAGCGCGAGGGTGCCAAAGGCATCGAGCGAGTGGTGCCACAGCGTCGTGACGCCGCCCTCGCTCGCAAGCGCCCAGCTGTCGCTGCCGCACACCGCCAGCGCGAGCGGGGTCGCCCCGCTGCCAAGGGCCTCGCTGCTGCCCTCGCGGAAGGTCTCGGTGCCGCCGCTGGCCTCGCCGTCGCCGTAGAAGGCCACCAGCTCGAGGCCGTCGGTGTTGACGAAAGCCACCATGTCGACGAGGCCGTCGGCGTTGAAGTCGCCCGCCCAGGGCGGCGCCGCCACGTCGAGCGCGAAGACGCCCGCGGTGGGCGTGCGCGTGGTCCAGCCCAGCGCCTCGTCGTCGGCGGTGTCGGGATCGTCTTGCTTCGACGTGGAGAGGAGCGCGAAGCTGGGCGCACCCGGGTAGACGATGTCGACGAGCCCGTCGTCGTCGAGGTCGACCGCGTCGATGCGCGCGTGATCCGGCATCGAGCTGTGCGACATGGAGCTGAAGGTGCCGGAGGTCTCGCTCCAGGTGTAGCGGCGCAGGGTGCCGTCTACGGCGAGGAACACGTCGGGATCGCCGTCGAGATCGGCGTCGGCGATGGCGAGGCCGGAGCCCCCGCTGATGCTCTCATCGAGGCGGTAGGTGATGGTGATGCTGGTGCCGCCGGGCGAGGTGATCGAGGCGGTGTGCGCCTCGCTGTCGATGATGGGACCGGCGATGGCCACGTCGTACCAGCCGTCCTCGGTGAGGTCGCGACCGCCGAGCACGCGCCCGCCCTCGCCCACGCCCAGCGTGAAGTCGCTCTGGCTCGCGGCCTGCCAGCCGTCGCCCGTGTTGTCGTAGCGTCGCAGGATCCCGTCCTCGGTGAGCAAGCTCAGCTCGGCGCTGCCGCTCCTGTCGAAGTCCTCGGCGGTCACCCCGTACACCCGGTAGTCGGTGTCGAGCACCGCCGTGGCGGTGAAGCCGCCGAGCCCGTCGCCAGGCATCCACGCCACTTGCGACGTTTCCTCGCCGTTGACCACGACGATGAGGTCGACCAGGGCGTCGTCGTCGATGTCCTGCACCAGCGCGGCGCCCACCGTCCCCGACTTGGCCTCGAAGGCCGCCCAGTAGCCCACGCCGCCCTCGGCCCGGCCGCGGAGAATGACGACGGTGTCGCCCGACCAGAGCAGGGCGTCGGTCACGCCGTCGCTGTCGATCTGGACGGGGAGGATCTCGAGGATATCGGCCGCCAGCTCGAGGACACGGACGCCCGCGCCGCCGAGGGGGGGGAACCACCACGCCTCGCCGCCCCGGGTGAGCAGCACGCCGCCGCCCGCGCCGGCGACGGCCCCGCCGCTCTCGCCGCCGAGCCACGCGGGGAAACCCACGTGTACGTCGGGGACAGCGGTGACGAAGGCCCATCCCTCGGCCGACTGCGCGCCATCGCTCCCGGTGACGGCGAAGGCCCCCGTGCCGTCGCTCGACACCTCGGCGAGCCCCCACCCGGAGGCGTCGAGGCTGACCGTGGCGGCCGCGAGGGTG
>VGRQ01000789.1 GCA_016875315.1 Deltaproteobacteria bacterium
GGTACCCTGCTGCTGCTCACCCATCTCTGCCTCCGCGTGGGACGTTACAGACAACGGAAGGCTAAGTTCTTTCGGCTCTTTACGCCAGGCCGGATGGGTGAGGACTTTCGCGGGTGCATACGGGGGGTTCAGTCTTCGGCCTCGTCGAGCCGGGCGAGGTCGACGGCGCCGTAGATCACCAGTCCCTCGGCGAGTCGCGGCATGCGCCCCGGGCCACCCACGAGCACCTCGTCGCGCGGCATCCCGGCCAGCGCCGACAGGCGCGTGCGCGTGCGCGCGAGCGTGGCCCGGTAGATGTCGTCGCGATGCTCCACGCTTCGGTCGCCCGCGAGCCGGGTCCGGAGCGGGCGGAGCGTGCGCGCCTCGCCGAGGAGGATGAGGCCGAGCAGGCGCGCGGAGGACGGGCCGAGCTCGATCCACTCGCCGCCCGGCGCCCTCGCGCGCGCCATCGCCGGCCGGGCGGGCAAGGTGAACGCGACCGCCGTCGTCGCGATGCTGGCGACGACCTGCTCCGCCACGGCGAAGGGCAGCACGTCGCGCCGGTCGCGCAGGCCAGGACCGAGCACGATGGCGCCACCCTCGCCCGCCTCGGCGGTCCCTGCCTCGGCGAGGAGCGCGTCGTGAGAGAAGCCGAGGGCGTAGGTGGCCAGTTCCAGAAGGTTGAAGGCGGCCGACTGGATGGGCACCGGCTCGTCGAGCGCCTCGCCGATCGGTCCCCGGCGCACGTGCCGGGCCGCGTCACGCCACGCCGCGTCGACGTCTACCGGCTCGCCGAGCTGCTTCAGTCGCGACAGGCAAACCAGCCGGTAGGTGAACGCCCAGGGCGCCAGCGAAGGCGCCCGCGCCGCTTGCCGGAAGGCGCCCTCGGCGTCGTAGAGCGACTCGGCGGAGGTGGTCCGTCGTAAGTAAACGTGTCCGAGCCGATAGCGGATGAGCGCCACGAGCGCGGGGTCGATCCCCAGCGCCAGCTGCTCCGCCTCCAGCAGCTTGGCCCGGGCCCCATCGCCACCGAGGAGCTTGAGGTCGCGACTCTCCCGGTACAGCCGGAGCGCGTGTAGCAGCGACACCGCCTACCCCCGGAAGGCCGCCAGCGCCTCGCCGATCACCTCGATGCCGCGCCGGATGTCTTCCGGGCGCTTCACCGCCGCGAGCCGGATCTCGTCGCGACCCTCGCGCGGGTTGGCGTAGAAGCCGGGACCCGGGGCCACCACCACGCTCTCGGGGCGCCCCGTGGTGGTGCTGCGGAACTCGGTGACGAGGAAGCGCGCGAATGCCTCGGTGTCCTTCACCGGCAAGCGCGCCATCGTGTAGAACGCCCCCTCGGGACGGTGGTACGACACGCCGGGGATCTCGGCGAGCGCGTCCATCATCGCGTCGACCCGCGCGCGGTACACGGCGCGCAACTCGTCGTAGAAACCGTCGCCCAGCGCGAGCGCGGCGATGGCGGCGTCCTGGGCGCGAGGCTGGGCACCGAGCCGGGCCTGGCCGAGGCGCTCCACCCGCTCCATCAGGGTGAGGTTGCGGCTGATGAGGAAGCCGATGCGCAGGCCGCAGGAGGAGAAGGTCTTCGAGGTGCTGTCGACCACCACCACGTGATCCTCGTGCCCCTCGAGCTGCAAGGCCGACATCGGGCGGTGGGTGAACCAGATCTCGCGGTACACCTCGTCAGCCACGAGCCACAGGCCGCGGCTGCGCGCCCACTCGGCCACCCGTCGCAAGTCGGCCTCGCCGTAGACCGCACCGGTGGGGTTGCCTGGGTTGGCGAAGAGGAAGATGCGCGTCTTGTCGGTGACGTACCGGTCGAGCTCCTCGTTGCTCGGGATGCGGAAGCCCTCGTCGAGACGGGTGCGCACCGGGACGACCTTCGCCGCAGCGACCGTCGCGAAGCCGTTGTAGTTGGTGTAGTAG
>VGRQ01000790.1 GCA_016875315.1 Deltaproteobacteria bacterium
CCCGCGCCTGCGCCCGCCCCCGCGCCGGCGCCTGCGCCCGCGCCGGTCCTGGTCGCGTCCACGACCGTCACCACCGCGCCCCAGATCGCGGCCGTCACCCCGGCCGTGGCCTCGTCCACCTCCGACGGCAGCCAGCGCGGCTTCACGTTGCGGGTCGACCAGCGTGCCTCGAGCGTGGCCTGCTCGAAGTGGGTGAGCGCGTCGGGCGCGGTCACCGTGTTCGGCACCGTGGATCTCACCGCCACCAACCCCGACGCCGTGGACTGGTCGGGCCTCGCCATCGAGGCCTTCGCCCGCGACGCCAACGACCGCGCGGTGCTCGCCGGCGGGGTGCCTTACGCCCCCGTCTTCGTGACCACCGAGGTGGGCATGGGGCAGAAGTTCAGCGTGACGTGGACGCCGCCCAAGGGCACGAACCGCGCGAGGTTCTGCACCCGGTTCTCCGACGCGGCGGGGTCGGCGGGGTTTGACTGGAAGACGAACTAGGTCGCGACAACCGTCGCCCCTAGCACAGCTACCTGAACACCATCTCCGCCGCCATTTCTGCGACCACGGACTCCAGGGGACCGAGCCGTGCTGGGTCGCCGATCGCCAGCAAGCGGAGGGTGTAGCCGCCGGGCGAGATCGCCAAGTATTGGAGGAACGCCCGCTCCGCGTCGGCCGGGCCGGAGTAGCGACCGGCGAGCAGGCACCCCGCGCGCCCGGCTACGATGCTTGCTTCTCGTCGCGACACTATTGCGTCCTTGAGCTTCGCCGAGTGGCCAACGTACTGGAGGCTCGCCGCGCACGGGTCGGTGGCGGGGTCGAGCGCGGCACCGCCGACCTGGCTCGCCACGACGACCATGGGTTGCGCGAGGGTGGGGTCGGTGTCGAGAGGTCCACCGGGCAGCAGCAGGCCCGTGCCCCCCAAGACCTGGCCGAAGCGGAATGGAGCGAGCGGGGAGACTGAGAAGGTTAGGGCAGCGAGTTGCGCTTCGAGCCCCGGGGCCGCCTCCACGCGGACGCTGTGAAGGGCAGACTCAGCCAGCTCCCTCGGGAGCCCGGCCGACTGCGGCGACTGGAGGGTCACCATCGCGGCCGGTTCGGCGGGGCAGATGGCCACCCACTTGTCGAGCACGAGCTCGCCGACGACTTGCGTGCCGCTGAGCAGCAAACACGAGTCGCCCGATGCCGAGCGGAACTCCGCTCGTGCGGTCACGTCGATGCGCTGCTGTGCGAAGAGCGTTCGCGCGTCGCCGAGCGTGGGAATCAGCGCGACGAGCTCCCCGAGGCCCGGCTGGCTGAGCACCAATATGCTTGCGCCGCTCGTGGGATCAACGAACCCGGGAAACTGGCTGGCCGCCTGCCAACCCGGAGGGGGGACCAGCGACACCCCCGTGCCAGGGACTTTCTCCAACTCTGCGGCCAGTAGCCAACCGATCAGCAGCACGGCGTCCTGACTCCCGCGCGCAGCCTACCTCACCTCCCACCACGCCGTGTCGCCGGCGGTATCCATGTCCACCACCCACCACCCGGTGCCGCTCGCCTTCGCCGCCAGCGGCGCCCCGAGCGAACCATCCAGGTAGATGGCCCGTAGCTCCGGCTTGCGGCGCCACTGGAGGCGCACCGTCCCGGCTGGCCGCGAGAGCAGGGCAGCGTCGCGACCTGCGTCGAGGGTGATCGCTCCCCCGGCGCTGGTGACCATCCCGGCGTTGCGCGAGGCGCCGGCCACGGTGAGCAGCGCGCGGGTGCAGCTGTCGAGCGAGGCGCCGTCGACACAGGCGAGGCTCACGGCAGCGGGGCCCTCGAGCTGGGGGTCGAGGTGCGGGGCCGACACGGGACCAGCCCCCTCGCCCTTGCCAGCGCGGAACTTCAGGGGATGATCGCCGAGGACGGCGTCGAACTGCGGCGTGGCGATCACCATGCGC
>VGRQ01000791.1 GCA_016875315.1 Deltaproteobacteria bacterium
CCCGAGCCGCCGATCCCGTCCACCCGCGACTTGCTCGCTCGCCTCGCGCAGCGCGAGCAGCAGCGCGCCACCGGTACCGACGCGGCCCGCGCCCGCTCCGCCACCCTTGACGACCGCGTCCGCCGCTTCGAGAAGGTCGTGGCCGAGGGCCGCCGGTGATCCTGCTCCTCGCCAGCCTCGCCGCCGCGCTGGAGCCGGTGGTGACCGTCGCCGAGCCGGGCGCGCAGCTCGTGGGCGACATGGCCGAGGGCGTGGCCGCAACGCCGGTCTCGAGCGCCGTCCGCCTGTTGCTCATGCTCACCGGGATGTCGTTCATCCCGGCGATGCTGGTGGTGATGACGCCCTTCGTGCGCTTCGTGGTGGTGTTCTCGATGCTGCGGCAGGCCCTCGGCCTGCAGCAGTCGCCGCCGAACCAGGTGATCGTGGGCCTGTCGCTCTTCCTGTCGCTGATGGTGATGCAGCCGACGCTCGACACCGCCTGGGCCGCCGGTGTGGACCCCTACTTGTCGGGCACGATGCCCATCGAGAGCGCGCTCCCGGCGGCACTCGACCCGATGCGCGAGTTCATGCTGAACAACACGCGCCGCTCCGACATGGCGACCATCATCGAGGTGGCCCAGATTCCCGTCCCCGGCTCGCTCGCGGAGCTGCCGACCTCGTGCATCGTCAGCGCCTACGTGCTGAGCGAGCTCAAGACGGCCTTCATCACCGTGGTCTACGTGTTCGTGCCCTTCCTCGTCATCGACCTGGTGGTGTCGAGCGTGCTGGTGGGCATGGGCATGATGATGCTGCCGCCGGTGGTCATCTCCCTGCCCTTCAAGCTGATCATCTTCGTGCTGATGGACGGCTGGGCGCTCCTGGTCCGCGACCTCGCGGCGGGGGTGGTGCGATGAACGAGTCGGAGGTGATCCGCCTCGGGCAGGAGGCCCTGCGCATGGCGCTGGTGATCTCCACCCCGCTGCTCGGCGTGGCGGTGATCATCGGCACCATCGTGTCGCTGGTGCAGGCCGTCACGCAGGTACACGAGCAGACCCTCACCTTCCTGCCGAAGCTGCTCGGCATCTGCGCGGTGCTCGCCTTCGCCGGCGGCTGGATGATCGAGCAGACCGTGTCCTACGCCGAGCGCAGCTTCGATCGCATCCCCGCGGCCTCGCGGGGCGAGCCGTGACCGAGGTCGTCGACCTCGAGCCCCTGCTCCTCGGTTTCCTGGTGTTCGCGCGCGTGGGAGGCCTGTTGATGGCCCTGCCCGTCACCGGCTCTCGCAGCGTGCCCGCGATCGCGCGGCTGGCGGCGGCCTTGCCGCTGGCGGCGGTGCTCTACCCCACCGTGGAGGGCACCCGCGCCCCGGCGACCATCCCCGATCTGCTGGTCACCAGCACGCTCGAGGTGGGCGTGGGGGTGGCGATGGGTTTCGTGGTGGGGCTGGTCACCGGCGCGCTCACGATGGCGAGCGAGGTGATCGGCATGAAGATCGGGCTGTCGCTCGGCGGCATGCTCGACCCGATCACCGGCACGCAGGGCAATCCGCTCGGTGCGCTCGCCCAGCTACTGGCCAGCGGCCTGTTCTTCGGGCTCGACATGCACCTGGCCTGCGTGCGGACCCTCGGCGAGTCGCTCACCACCGTGCCCCCCGGCACCATCCTGTCTCCGCTCGCGGGCGGCGAGGTGCTGCTGAGCGTGGCCAGCTCGGTGCTGGTGCTGGGCGTGCGCCTCGCCGCGCCGGTGGTGGCCTTCGCCATGCTGGTCAACCTGGCGCTGATGGTGGTGGGGCGCATGGCGCCGGGGCTCCAGGTCTTCTTCTCCATCGGCATGTCGCTGACGCTCATGGCGGGGATGGTGGTGTTCGCGGCGGCGGTGCCGGCGATGCTGATGATGGAGCGCGACGCGCT
>VGRQ01000792.1 GCA_016875315.1 Deltaproteobacteria bacterium
CCCTGCCGATGGTGGGGGCCTCCGGCGCCATCGCCGGCGTGCTCGGCGCCTACATGCGGCTGTACCCCCGGGCGCGGGTGGAGGCGGCGGTGCCGGTCTTCCTGTTCGTGCAGATGATCGAGTTGCCGGCGGTGCTGTTTCTCGGCCTGTGGTTCCTGTTGCAGTTCCTCGGGCTGGGGAGCCCCGGCGTGGCCTGGTGGGCCCACATCCTCGGCTTCGTGGCAGGGTTCTTGCTCTCCTTCCTCGCACCCTCGCAGCCTGAGCCCGGCCGGCGCGCGCCCGCCCGCTACGTGCGCTATCGTCGCCGGGCGTAGAGGCGCAGCACGTTGGCCATCAGCGCGAGGCCGTCGCGACTACGCACCGACTCGGGGTGGAACTGCACGCCGCCAAGGGGGAGAGTGGCGTGTCGAATCCCCATCACCTGCCCGTCGGCGGTGCGCGCGGTGACGCGCAGCTCCGGGGGCAGGTCGTACACCGCGAGCGAGTGGTAGCGGGTGAAGCGAGACGGGGAGGGGAGACCGGCGAAGGCGTCGTCGCCCGCGTGGTGGACGAGGCTCGTGCGCCCGTGGACGATCCGCCTCGCGGGCCCCACGCGCGCGCCGAGCGAGAGCGCGATTGCCTGTAGCCCCAGGCACACGCCGAAGAGCGGGGCGGGTCGCGTGGTGACCGCTTCCATGATCGCCGGGTGGTCTTCCGGTCGCCCCGGCCCGGGGGAGAGCACCACGAGATCGTAGTCCCCGGCGTCGCCGGGCAGCGCGTGCCTGGCGACGCGAAGCTCGGCGCCGAGCTGGCGGAGTTGCTGCACCAGGGATCCGGTGAAGCTGTCGAGCGCGTCGATGACGAGCACCCGGGGAGCCGTTGACACGGTGGTGAACTAGCCTGTCGACCGGTGGCGCTGCCGTGCTTACAGACAGCGCGCACTTTCCGTGCCAGATTTCGTCCAGGAGTCACGATGGAAACCGCGACCGAGACCGTCACCCCCGCCGAGCCGACCGCCGTCCCCACCGTCCGCGTCACGGGCGAGGCGGTCAAGCACATCAAGCGCCTGCTCACCGAGAACGACATGCAGGGCTACGGCCTGCGCTTCGGCCTCCAGGGCGGCGGCTGCTCCGGCTACACCTACGACCTCGGCTTCGAGGAGAACCCCCAGCCGGAAGACGAGGTCCACGAGATCGACGGGGTGAAGGTATTCGTGAACCCGCTGCACCTCGAGTACCTGCGCGGCTCGCAGATCGACTACCGCGACGAGCTGATCGGGGCCGGCTTCCACATCGACAACCCCAACGTCAAGCGCTCCTGCGGCTGCGGCACCAGCTTCGACGTGTAGCCAGCGCGCCCGGCTCGCCGCGTCCCCACGCTTGACTGCCGAGGGGCGGGGGCTTAGAAGCGGGGCGCTTCCGGCCAGGTAGCTCAGTTGGTAGAGCACAGGACTGAAAATCCTGGTGTCGACGGTTCGACCCCGCCCCTGGCCACCACCTCCAGCGCCACCCCCTCGCGATAGGCAAGGGCGGTGGCGTTGCTGCTTTTCCTCGCCTGCTCCAGTGACGCCTGCCGGCAGCTCTGCGCCGACGTGGCCCAGAAGATCGACGGTTGCCTCGACGAGTGGGGCGCCACCTGGGAAGACTTCGACGTGGCCGAACGCGTGGCCTTCGGCGATCGCTGCCGCTCGGAGTGGGACGCCGAGCGGGGTGAGCTCGAGCCCCGCCAGCTCGACGCCGCCACCGAGGAGTGCGCCGCGGCCCAGCAAGACCTCGGCAAGGTGACCTGCGACGAGTTGCGGGCGCTTTATTTCGAGCCCTAGTCCCGCCGCCGGATCGACACCCGCGGATCGGCCAGCACGCGCTCCGCCGGGTGCCCCAGCACCGGCGAGGGCCCGCCGCCGAGCGT
>VGRQ01000793.1 GCA_016875315.1 Deltaproteobacteria bacterium
GCCACCCTCCCCCGCCCGCGGGGGAGGGCAGCGTGGGGGACCGCCCCTACTCCCTCCCCCGCCCGCGGGGGAGGGCCGGGGAGGGGGCTAGGCGGCGAGGATCTCTCGCAAGGCCGCGAGCACCGCGTCGATCTCGGCCGCGGTGGTGGTGGGCCCCAGCGACAGGCGCAGGCCGGTGCCCGCGATGCCCATGGCGGCGAGCACCGGCGACTTGCGCTGTGCCCCGGAGGCGCAGGCGGCGCCCGCGCTGGCGCAGAAACCGCGCAGGTCGAGCGCGATCACCAGGTCGGCCGCCTCCCAGCCCGGAAACAGCACGCAGCTGGTCTGGGGCAGTCGCTCGCGGCCCACCACGCGACCGCCGAGGGTGCAAAGCCCCGCCTCCATGCGATCACGAAGGGCCGGCGACATCGGCCGCGCCTCGGCGATCGCCGCCCCGAGCCCGACGATACCCGCCACGTTGTGCGTGCCCGCGCGCTGGCCACGCTCCTGGCTCCCACCCCGGAACAAGGGCTCGACCGGCACCCGCGCCAGCAGCGCCCCGGCACCCTGCGGGCCGCCGATCTTGTGGGCGGAGATGGTCACGAAGTCGGCGAGGCGGAGTTGGTCGAGGGCGATTCGCCCCGGCGCCTGCGCGGCATCCACGTGGAGCCGCAGCCCCCGCGAACGGGCGCAGGCGGCCACCGCCGCGAGGTCCTGGATCACCCCGGTCTCGTTGTTCGCCGCCTGCACCGAGATCCCGTCCACGCCCTCGAGATCGCCGAGGATCACCCGGCCCTCGCCGTCGACGGGGATGACCACCGCCGCGTGGGCGAGCACGCTGGGGTGCTCGGTGGCGGAGGTGGCCCAGCGTCCCCGGCTGAGCACCGTGGTGTTCGACTCGGTGGCGCCGCTGGTGAAGATCACGCCGTCGCGGGGAAAGCCCACGGCTTCGGCCACGGACTGTCGCGCCCGGTCGATGGCCATCGCGGCCTCGCGGCCGAGCGCGTGGGCCGACATCGGGTTGGCCGGTCGCCCCAGCCATGGCTCCATCGCCCGCCGCGCCTCCGGGCGGAGCGGCGCGGTGGCGTTGTGATCGAGGTAGATCACGGCACCTCGGCCTCGTCGTAGGCCCCGGCACGCACGCCGTCGCCGGTGCCGTAGAGCGCGTCGTCGAAGAAAACCGTCGCGTAGTGCCGCACGATCGGGTCGCTGGCGTCGAGCGGCAGGTACTCCGTGGCCGTGCAGGCGTCTTCACTCGGCACCGAGCCTGCGCAACCGTCGGTGGCCAGCGCGAGGAACTGGCCCAGCAGGGCCTGGTTGACGTCGTCGCGGGGCGCGAGGAGGGTTTCCGCGAGGCCGGCGAGGTCGAGCTCGCACATGTCGGAGAAGGCGAGGTGCCCCGCGCCCTCGATCACCACCACCTCGCCGCTCTCCCCGGCGGCGCGCACGTCGTCGATGGCGACGAAACCATCGCAGCTGGCGCCCATGACCACCCGCGGCCCCCGCTCGGGCAGGCCGGGCGCGGCCATCACCAGGGCGGCGTCGATGCGCGCATCGTCGGTGGTGGCGGTGATGGTGGTGCCGCCACCGGCGCTGTGCCCCGACATGCCTAGTCGCGACGCGTCGCCGTAGTAGTCGTCGAGCCCGCCGTCCATCACCCAGTCCACGAGCATGTCGACGTCGTCGAGCGCCGGGTCGGTGGAGAAGCCCGAGAGATCGCAGCCGTCGAGCGCCGGG
Organism: Deltaproteobacteria bacterium; assembly: GCA_016875315.1. Classification (GTDB taxonomy): domain Bacteria; phylum Myxococcota_A; class UBA796; order UBA796; family SXON01; genus SXON01. The sequence continues at coordinate 1,717 of VGRQ01000793.1, forward strand.
GAAAAGACGCAGGGGATCAGGTCTTCGAAGCGGCGCCCGGGGTGGTCGACCGCCACCACCACGTAGCCACGGGAGGCGAGGTGCGCGGCATAGTCGAGGCTCTGGATGCGCATGCCGCCGAGGCCGTGGGAGAACACCACCACCGGGTAGCCCTCGCCCTCGGGC